>JBDRDE010000235.1:0-5349 GCA_043821065.1 Candidatus Omnitrophota bacterium | reverse complement strand
GGCGATTAACTCAAATCGATTAAATAAAGGGCCTTGTAGAGATAAAGAGATAAGTTGGGAGTGAAATTCCTACAGAAGATCTTTTAGAGATAATCGAATAAATTAAGAACAAAATACCGTCGGAAAACATATCGCCTAACTCTTTGATGCGTTGTCAGATGCAAAAATAGCCCGGTAAAATCTACCAGGCTATTTTGTCGCAACTCATTGTATCTCAATAAGTTACGAATGATGGCTCCCCAAGCAAGACTCGAACCTACAGGATAAACCAATCTCTAAATTTTAAGCAAATTTTTACAGAATTCAGCTTGACTTTGTATCCTTTTCTGAGTACAATTGTACTCAATAAGGAGTACATGTGTTTGACAGCCTCTTCATATCAAAATCAAAGATCAGGCGCGACTTATTAGCCTTATTTTTTGCCAATCAAGATAAGAAGTTCTACCTGCGGGAACTTCAGCGGATACTCGGACATTCCGCTGGGAGCATAAGAAGGGAGCTTTTGCGGTTCCAGGAAGACAACCTGTTTCTGACACAAAGGGCCGGAAATCTGCTTTATTATTCGCTAAACACGAAACATCCTCTATTTAATGAACTCAAGAGTATTGTTTCTAAAACCGTAGGCGTTGAAGGGCTGTTGAAAAAAGAGTTATCCTCCATAAAAAATATAGATTACGCGTTTATATACGGCTCTTTCGCCAGCGGGAAGGAAAAGCTCGTAAGTGATATAGACCTTATGATAATAGGAGAACCCGAAGACTCCCCGCTTTATGAAAAGATCAGCCAACTGGAAAAGAAATTAGAGCGCGAGATCAACCCCAGTGTTTATTCCACAAAAGAATACAAAGCAAAGAGAAAAAACAAAGAGGGCTTCATAACAGATCTTTTGAGTAATCCCAAGATTATGTTAATAGGCAACGAAGATGACCTATAAAACTTCCAAAGAACTCCTTTTGAAGGAAGGCGTGATTAAAAAATGCCCGATTGATTTCAGAGCTATAAATAATCTTTTAAGACGGGCACATGTCGATTTAAAGACCGCAAAAAGAAATTACGGAGTGGATGAAGAATGCGCATATACATACGCCTACAACGCTCTTTTGCACACAGGCCTCGCCTTAATGTTTAGCTGCGGGTTTCGCCCGGACATCAAGAACAAACATTTAACTGTTGTAAGATTCGCCACAGGTGTTTTGGGTGAGGATTTTAGAAAGCTTGTAGGCGCATATGATATTATGAGAAAAAAGAGGCATAAGTTTATTTACGAACCAGCCATTCCCTGTTCGGCAAAAGAGGCCGGAGACGCCATAAAAATAGCGGAAGAATTTGTTGACAAAATATCAAAAATAATATCCTCGAACGATCCTCAGCATAGATTCAAATTTTAACGTTTTCCGTCTAGACTTAATCAGAGATAAAGAGAGATAATCATCCTGCAAAAATTTTTGATTTTCCATTTAATCGATATTATTCCTGATAAAACATAGAGCGCACGCCTTGTTTATTTTGCCAAATCTCCGATTAAATGAAAGTGATTTAATATCCGGCATTTTAGAGATAAAGAGATAGATCGGGCTGTTATATTATAGGGCCGAGATTGCTTCGTCGCGCCTTCGGCGCTCCTCGCAATGACGTGTAAAACAAAATCTCCCTAACCCTTTGCCACATGAAGAGATAGAAAAGGCCCAGTTACATTACTGTAAATGGGCCTTAATTTCTATCTCGAACTCGCGTTCGAGCTATTAAATTGGCTCCCCGGGCAAGACTCGCCTCCTACGGTCCGCCGGAGGCGGACCTGCGGAGGCCCACCTCGCTCGCTGACGGCCGGTCCATTCGGACTTACGGCCTTTTCCTCGCTATTCGCTCGGCGCTCGCTCGCTTCTCGTCTTGCCCGTGGAGAAGTTCAACGAAAAAGCCCCTATGTCTAAGCGACATAAGGGCTTTTTCTGATGTTGGCTCCCCGGGCAAGACTCGAACTTGCGACGCGGTGGTTACGGTCTGACTTGAGTTTCCTCAAGAGTCGGACTTTCTCTTCATCCTCGTGGGATGGCGGGTGTAAAGTCTCTGCACTCAGGCCTATTCGGCCCTAGCTCAGGATTGCCTTCAGCATTACCTGGTCAGGTTTCCCTGAATTAGCCCGCTTATTCACTCTCACATTGCTGCGAGAGGCTGCTAACATTTTACAGCCACCTGCTCTACCAACTGAGCTACCGGGGAACATAATATGAATGAACAAGACTATAAGAGTATACTGTAAGTGAGTTTTTTTGTCAATTGTTTATAGGCGAGGGGTTTTTTACTTACATATATTGACTTGTTTTAAATTAGCATGCTATAATAAGCCCTCTTTTGTTATAACGCGGAGGGCAAGTGAGCTTCAAGGGCGCCATATTCGACCTGGACGGTGTAGTAGTAGATACGGTCCAGTTGCATTTCAGGGCCTGGAAGAGGATGTTCGGCGAGTACGGGAAAGATTTCACCTTTGAAGACTACAAGGCAAAGGTAGACGGCATACCTCGGGCTGATGGGGCAAGGGCGGTATTGACAGATTTTTCCCGGGAGGAGCTCGAAGAGGCTGCGGCGAGAAAACAGGAGTACTTTCTCGAGCTGCTCAATGCGGAAGGGATAAAGGTATACGAGTCTACCACAAACATCATAAAGGAGCTCTCTTCAAAAGGAGTCAAGATAGCGGTAATATCCTCGAGCAGGAGCTGCTCCCGGATAGTCGAAGCCGCGGGCCTCTTGCACCTTTTAGACACCGTTATCTGCGGCGAAGACATCGCTGAAGGAAAAGGCAAGCCGGATCCGTGGATATTCTTATCCGCGGCCAAGAGGCTCGGTCTTAAGCCCGAAGAGTGTGTCGTCTTCGAGGACGCCGTCTTGGGTGTCGAGGCGGGCAAGCGCGCGAATATGAAGACCGTTGGCATAGACCGCCATAACGACCCTATAAGGCTCGCTAAGGCCGATTTGGTCGTGAGCGACTTAAAAGAGGTCGATTATAATAAGTTGAACGTGTTGCTAGGAGAAGCATAGAGATATGAAAGAGTGCTACAAGCATATAATATCAAAAGATGAATGGCTTATCGAGGAGAATGGTTTTCAAAGAGATCAGCAAGGGGTCCGCGAATCCATCTTCGCGTTAGGTAATGGATATGTGGGCAGTAGGGGGGTTTTAGAAGAAAAACCGTACGATTCTTACACAGGCACTTATATTGCAGGGGTTTTTGATAATACCGGAGCGATAACAACAGAGCTTATCAATGCGCCCAATCCACTCTTCTTGAGGATAACATTCGGAGGCGAGAAGCTCGATCCTGTGGCTATGGATGTCTTGGAGCACAAGCGCGCGCTCGACATGAAAAAAGGCGTCATCTTCAGAAAGACCGTATATTCCAATGTCAAGAAGCAGCGTTTCACATATCAATCTATACGGTTCTTTAGTATGCACAATAAGCACTTGGGCGCCATGCAGGCCAGCTTTACCCCGCTCGATGCGGATACCGAGATCACGATCCATTCCGACGTAGATTCTTCCGTCACTAATGCGGGCATGCTCACAGAAGGGCGCAAGCGCCACTTCCAGGCGGTAGAGCTCTCCGGGGGCAACAATATGCGCTACACATGCTTCCAGACATTCGAGAAGAACATATTATTGAGCTACGCGGGAAGAGGTTTTATAGAGAGAAGGGGCAGGAAGATGCCCGCCGGATGGAATATAATGAAGTTCAAGGTAAAAAAGGGCGAGACCATCTGTTTTACGAAGTTCTTCACAATATATACGTCCTATGATGTCAATCCCAAGCAAATAAAGAGAGTCACTATGAGTGACCTCGACAGGTCTTCTAATCTTGGGTTTGACAAGCTCCTGGCAAGGCACACTAAAGTCTTTCATGAAAAGTGGAGATCCGCCAACATATCTATCCCGGATGCGCCCGAGGCAGAGAAGGCCCTGCGTTTCAACATCTACCACATGCTCATATGCGGCAACAGAGAGGGCGGCCGAACATCCATTGGCGCCAGGACCCTGAGTGCTGAAGGGTATCGCGGCCATGTCTTCTGGGATTTTGAGCTCTTCAATCTACCGTTCTATATATATACAGATCCTGAGACGGCAAAGCACCTCCTGCTATACCGTTATAAGAGACTGGATGCAGCCAGGAAGATCGCTGTAAATAGAGGCTATAAAGGCGCGATGTTCCCTTGGGAATCTGCCGACACTGGAGAAGAGGCGACTCCCGCTTGGAGTAAAGGGCTTGATGGCTCGGTGATCAAGATATACACGATGGAGATGGAGTACCACATCACGGCTGATGTGGCTTACGGGGTAAATCACTATTACACAGCTACGGGTGACAGGGATTTCATGATAAAGTATGGCCTCGAGGTCATGCTGGAGACGGCGAGGTTCTGGGCGAGCATCGTCCGGTATAATCGCGAGAATAGGCGCTACGAGATAAAACGTGTCATAGGGCCGGACGAGTTTCATGAAGAGGCTGATAATAACGCCTACACGAATATAATGGCAAAGTGGAACATCTTGAGGGCGATAGAGCTCTACAGGCTATTCTTGAGAAACAGCCCGAAAGACGCGAAGCGTGTGGCGAAAAAGATAGACCTCAACAACAAGGAGCTCAAAGGCTGGAGAAACATAGCCGCGAGGCTCGTGACCCATGTATACAAAAATAAGAATATCATAGAGGCGTTCGACGGGTACTTCGATCTAAGGGATACCCCCATAACGAAATTCGACCCCAATCTCATGCCGATCTTTCCGAAAGGTACAACCGGCAGGAATGTTGGCAAGACACAACTTGTAAAACAGGCCGATGTCGTGATGCTCTTATATCTCTTCTCGGATATCTTTAGCGGGGCCATAAAGAAGAAGTCGTATTCCTATTATGCAAAGAGGACGATGCACAAGTCTTCCTTGAGCCCTTCTATCCACGCTATCGTCGGAAACGACGTGGGCGACCCGAAGGCGTACCATTACTTTCTTATCTCTCTTTACGCAGATCTTAAGAATATGCACGGGAACACCGCAGAGGGCATACACGCCGCCTCTCTTGGAGGTACATGGCAGGCCGCGATAAACGGGTTCGGAGGCGCCGACATAAAGCAGGACATATTGACGCTAAACCCGAAACTGCCTACAGGATGGGGCAAGATGAGCTACTCGCTCAAGTGGAAAGGCCTTACAATAGCTATTACTGTCTTCCAGGACAAGATAGAGCTCTATTTCGGTTCCAATAAAAAGAGAGACACTTTGAGGATACGAGTATATAATATATTAAAAGAAGCCTGCGCCAATAAGAGACATGTATTCGAAAAGCCCGGAAGGCGTCCTTAAGT
>JBDRDE010000234.1:0-2236 GCA_043821065.1 Candidatus Omnitrophota bacterium | reverse complement strand
ACGATTACGCTTCTTCCGGAATAATCGACACGTTTTCCGAGAAGATTCTGCCTGAAGCGCCCCTGTTTGCCCTTAAGCATGTCGGAGAGCGACTTCAGAGGCCTGTTTCCGGGCCCCAGAACTGCCTTACCGTGCCTACCGTTATCGAAGAGCGCATCAACGGCTTCCTGGAGCATTCTCTTCTCGTTCCTTATTATGATCTCCGGGGCCTTCAACAATATAAGTTTCTTTAACCGGTTGTTCCTGTTGATTACACGCCTGTAAAGATCGTTAAGGTCGCTTGTTGCAAACCTGCCGCCGTCCAGAGGCACGAGCGGCCTTAGGTCGGGGGGTATAACAGGTATGACATCCAATATCATCCATTCGGATTTGTTGCCTGAGCACTTAAAAGCCTCGATTATCCTTAAAAGTTTCGCGCTCTTCTTCTGGGAGTTATCGGATTTCGAATCCTTAATATCTTTCTTAAGCCTCAACGCCATCTTATCCAGATCTATCTCTTTCAGCAGATCCCGTATAGCCTCGCCGCCCATCTTAGCCGTAAATTTTGCGCCAAACTTGTCCCTGTACTCCCTGTACCTCTCTTCCGATAGGAGGTCGTACTTTTTCAACGATGTTTCACCGGGATCTATGACTATATACTCTTCGTAGTAGATGACCTTCTCGATATCTCTCGATGTGATCCCGAGCATAGCTCCCATCCTGGAAGGCATGACCTTAAAGAACCAGACATGCGAGACCGGGCACGCCAGGTCTATATGCCCCATCCTCTCCCGCCGGACGCTTGAACGGGTGACCTCAACGCCGCACCTGTCGCACGTTATCCCTTTATGCTTAATGCGTTTATACTTGCCGCAATTGCATTCGTAATCCTTGGTCGGGCCGAATATACGCTCACAGAACAAACCGTCTTTTTCAGGCTTCAGAGTCCTGTAATTAATGGTTTCCGGCTTCTTCACTTCGCCTTTCGACCAGGACCTGATAACCGGGGCTGCAGCTATCTTTATCGTTATCGCATTAAAGGGAGTTACTTCGTCTACCATATTATTTAACCTCTCCTTGTGCGGCCTTCTTTTCCAGCTTTATCTCCAGGCATAAGCTCTGGAGCTCTTTGACCAGAACGTTAAACGATTCCGGCGTGCCGGGCCGCAGCTTGTTATCGCCTTTAACGATCGCCTCGTACATCTTTGTCCTTCCTATGACATCATCGGATTTAACGGTCAGGAGTTCCTGCAGAGTGAACGCCGCGCCGTACGCCTCAAGTGCCCAGACTTCCATCTCGCCGAACCTCTGCCCTCCAAACTGAGCCTTTCCGCCAAGCGGCTGCTGAGTAACCAGCGAATAAGGCCCTATCGAACGGGCATGTATCTTGTCATCCACGAGATGCGCAAGCTTCATCATGTAGATATACCCGACCGTGACCTTCTGGTCCAGCGGCCGCCCGTTAAATCCGTCATAAACTGTGACCTTACCCTCGCTCGGAAGGCCGGCCTTCTTCATATCCTCTTTGATCTCTTTCTCTGTGGCGCCGTCAAATACGTGCGTCGCCACCTTGAAGCCCAGCAATTTTGCGGCCCATCCGAGATGCGTCTCGAGTATCTGGCCTACGTTCATACGGCTCGGAACACCGAGCGGATTCAGGACTATCTCAACCGGCGTCCCGTCCGCGAGAAACGGCAGGTCTTCCTCCGGAAGTATCTTGGCTACAACGCCCTTATTGCCGTGACGCCCGGCCATCTTGTCTCCTACGGATATCTTCTTTTTGCTCGCCACGTAAACTTTTACTTTCTTCAGAACGCCGGGAGGAAGCTCGTCGCCCCTCTTAACCCTCTCTGTTTCTCTTTCGAGCTCAAACGAAAGTTCCTCTATTTGTCCGTCAAGCAGCCTTGAGATCCTCGATATCTCCTGCTCAGCTTCGGGGTTACTCAGCTTTGCATTCTCCAGGTCGCCTTTTTCCAGGATCTTCTTCAGGTCTTTCACCCTTATCGTCCTTCCCTGGGACATCAGCGCGCGGCCGGACTCCTGATCCAGTATACCGGCGCCAAGCTTCTGGCCTACCAGCAACTTCTGGAGCTTTCTGTACTTCTCCTCTTTGATCTTCTGTATCTGGGTGCCAAATGTCTCTTCCAGCACCTTTATCTCTTTATTCTCTTTCGAGCGCTCTTCTTTAGTCTTTGAGCGCGCGTCACGCCTGGAGAAGACCCTTACGTCTATGACCATGCCTTCCACACCGGGAGAC
>JBDRDE010000233.1:0-11231 GCA_043821065.1 Candidatus Omnitrophota bacterium | reverse complement strand
CCTAGGACTTACGGCCTCTTCCTCACTTCGTTCGGCGCTCGCTCGCTTCGAATCCAAGTGCGCCCGCGAAGAAGTTCTTTAGAAGAAATACTGGCTGCCCAGCTAGGATTCGAACCTAGACGCCAAGCTCCAAAGGCTCGTGTGCTACCATTACACCACCGGGCAATAATTAACGTACAGCGGATATCGTTTACAGCTCGATATCTCCGCCCTCTATAATGTCTTCTTCGCTAATATGATCTTCTGTCTGCGGCGCCTGTGGGGCTTGAGGGGCCTTGGGTGCCTCTGTAGCCGAGGGCGGGCGAGGTGCCGCTTGTTGTTGTTTTCTCGGCTCTTGTTGTGGCCGGGCGCCCTGGCCTTTCCCGTTCTCAGCTTCATATGCCTCGACGATCTTCTTCTGGATATATTCCCTGCACTCAAGCGTGATGGGGTGAGCCACATCCCTGTGCTCTGACTGCTGGGCCTGGTCTCCTTCAGCCTGGGGCCTTCTCTCTGTCATCGGGAGGGTAGCGCCGCACTGGTTGCAGAACCTCGATCTGATCGCGTTCTTGAAGTTGCACTTCGGGCAGGACTCCCTCAATTTTCTTGAGGGCATGGCCACGAAGAGGCCTTTGTTGCCCTCGATAATCTTAACGTTTCTAACCACAAAAGCATTGTCGAACGTCATCGTCGCATATGCCTTAAGTTTGCGGTTGCCGCCTTCTCTCAAAGATACCCTTACTTCTGTGATCTCCATCGCTACGTTTCCTCCTTAATGAGACCATGGTAAATCATATGGTCGAATTAATTCCGCCGAGTTTACGAGGCGGAACAGCTGCACAGCGTCGGCGCAACAAGAACTTTAAACGGATGTTGGCCTGTTGTTATTCCTTCTTCCACTCTCTTCTTTGAGACCATCACCTCCTCTTCACTCGCGAATATCCCAAAAAGCACCGGTCCGCTCCCACTGATGAGA
The DNA here is from genome assembly GCA_043821065.1 of Candidatus Omnitrophota bacterium. Lineage (GTDB taxonomy): Bacteria > Omnitrophota > Gorgyraeia > JABMRJ01 > JABMRJ01 > JAZFTF01. The sequence goes on along the minus strand of JBDRDE010000233.1, from coordinate 10,276 downwards.
GCGCCCGCTGCGCCTGATTTCATCAATATAGCTTTCGCCTCTCTCAAAAAAGGCAGCCTTTCGTCCGACAGACCTTCCAGGTCGTTATGAAGGGCCTTGCCTAATAAGCTTATATCTTCGCGCCTGACTGCCTCAACGGCCTTTTCCACACCTCCGGACGCGCGTTTTTCGGCGCCGTCTATCCATTCGTAGGCCTCTTTCGAGAGTATAGAAGCCTGAGGGCATATTAGTATATGCCAGAGCTTCATGGAGCTCTCGATGGTCTCCAGCGCGTCGCCCCGCTCTCTGCCTGCCGCCCACACCGCGTCCTGCGCGAAGAAGGGCACATCCGCGCCCAGCGCTGCGCCCAGCGTTGCAAGCTCTTCGGCCTTGAGCCCCAATCCGTAGAGTGCGTTCATTCCTGAGAGTACAGCCGCAGCGTCCGAGCTCCCTCCGCCGAGCCCGGAGCCTATAGGTATCGATTTTTCTATGCTTATGTCGACACCCAATGGCTTCGCGCATCTGGCTTCCAGGAGCTCCACCGCCTTGTAAACGATGTTCTCTCCGCCTAAAGGGAGGCCCACTGCCTCAGACGATATTTTTATGCCTCCTCCGGACTTGCGCAGCTCTATTTTATCAAATATCGCTATCTTCTCAAAGAGCGTTTCTATAGTATGGTAGCCATCCGGCCGCCTGTCCAATACGCTCAAGAACAAGTTTACTTTAGCCGGAGCTAGAACGGTTATGTTATCCATGGTTTGTAGAGTGTAGGGCGTGGAGTGTGAATATGGAAACCGACTCTCCACACTCCACACTCTACGAAACTACTTCCTTTTCAGTACCTGCTCCGCCGCCTTTACAATATTCTCGGCCGTAAGCCCGAATTTTTTAAATAAGGCGTCCGGGTCTCCCGATTCGCCGAATCTATCTCTTATGCCAATCATCTTCATGGGGGTTGGGCACTCCTGCGCCAACACTTCACTGACGGCGCTGCCCATGCCGCAATAAAGTAGGTGCTCTTCTGCCGTGACGATAGCCCCAGTCTCTTTGGCCGCCTTAACTATGGTCTCCCTGTCTATAGGTTTCGGCGTGTGGAGGTTTATTACGCGCGCGCCTATATTCTTTTTGGCTAGCTGGTCATGGGCCGATAACGCCTCCTTGACCATAGATCCCGCGGCTATTATAGTAAGGTCTCCGCCATCGCGCATGGTCACGGCCTTTCCTATCTCGAAGACTTCTTCTTCCTTTGTAATTGTCGGTTCAGAGCTTCGCCCCAGCCTTATATATACCGGCCCTTTGTATTCAGCGCTCTTTAAAGTGGCCTTCTTGGACTCAAGGGCATCGCAGGGCACAATTACAGTCATGTTGGGGATTATGCGCATAAGGCCTATCTCTTCTATCGCCTGATGCGTGGCTCCATCTTCTCCAACGGATATGCCCCCATGGGTACCTATGATCTTGACGTTGAGGTTCATATACGCTATAGATACCCTTATCTGGTCCCACGCCCTTCCGCTCGCGAAGACGCCGAATGTAGCGGCGAAAGGGATCTTGCCGATCAGCGCCATCCCGGCGGCCGCGCTATACATATCCTGCTCCGATACGCCGAAAGAAAAGAACCTGTCCGGATATCTATCTCTAAACCACCCCGCCCGCGTCGAGTCTGTAAGATCCGCGCAGAGAGAGACGACGTCCTTGTTGGTCTCTCCTAATTCCAATAAAGCCTCCCCGAAGCCGTCCCGCGTCGGTTTCATCTGTACCATTGTCTAAGCTCCTCTTTCTTTGTCTTATTCTTCCTGATGCCTTCAAGCTCATCGCTTACGGCGAAGACCACCTTGTTATCTCTTGTATTTATTATCTCTATATTCCAGAAATCTTCGAACTTATACCCGTGCATCACACCGCCGGCCTCTTTGAGGATCATGTCGCAGAGCATGTTGTCCGCGTCGATAACTTCGTCATCTAAAAGCGCCGGGTCAGTCTCAGTAGAGGCATTGAAGCTGAACCTGAAGAATTCCTTGCCGTCCTCAAGCAAAAACTCCCCTTTGATCAAATTCAGTTTGAAATTTTCTTTCAGCTCTTGCGTGGACATGAAGTCCGACTTTACCCTATCGGCTATCTGGAGCGCCAGAAACTCACCCATGCTTATGTCTTTCATATAAAATGTGTCCTGCCAGTATCCTATATCGCCTATTGATGCCACCTTGCTCGTCTCAAGATACTCTGTCACCAGCTTGTCCGCGTCCTCTATATTTAGGCGGGCAAATACGCTGCGCAGCACTTTCTCTTTCTGCGCCTGCGGCGTCAGCTTTATCCCAATGATCATCCTTTTGATAAACTCCCCCCTCGATATCCGGTCGAAGTGGAGCATCTTGATATCCTTGACGTAGCGGATCAGGACGACCTCTATCTCTGGAAGTATCGGATCCTGAGCTACGACTATATAAAAATTAAGTTCCGCGTCCGTACTCAAGGTCACCCTTGAGGCACTCAATATAACGTCGTTTATGCTCTCGGCGGCCTCTTTTGATATATTCAGCTTAGAGTCGAATAGGTTCTCTATGGGTATATAGATTCCTACCGTGTTGCCCATTATCTTTACCTTAACGTCGATATTATACTCTTCGCGGCATAGCTGGACTACGGCCTTATCCAGGATCTCCTTGGGGTATGTAGGAGCGCATCCCTGTTGAGAAAGAACAGATGCGGCCATGAGGCCTATCAAGAGATTACGCGCCTGTCTTCTTCGGTTTCTGGGTATCGTACTCATTAAATATCTCTTTTATCTCGTCGTATTCGAGCTCGTCTTTTTCGAGCAATTCTTTTACTAATCTATCCAAAATATGTTTTTCCTTCTTCAACAACTCTTCCGCGCTCGCTATGCAGTCATTCAATATCTTTGAAGTGTCGACGTTCAGCCTAGTCCTTATGTCTTCCGATAACTGCTCTCTGGGAATGACCGTATAGTCCCCAACCATATTGCTTGACCCCATGCCGAGCCTCCATACCATAAAATGGGCTATGACCATCGCTTGTTTGAAATCGCTCGACACGCCGCTGCTGGTCGTGTTGTATTGCAGCTTTTCTGCCACATATCCCCCGAGCGCCACCTTTATGTCGGCTAAATACGCTTCTTTGCTTATCGTGAATTCTTCCTCGCGAGGCGAGGTATGAACGACGCCTAGCGCCTCTTTTCTCGATACTATAGAAGCCTTGAAAACCTCTTTAGTAGGATGGAGCCTATAGACGATAAGAAGGTGCCCTGATTCGTGGTATGCGGTCATCTCACGCTCGCGCGGCGTCATGTTTCTGTGGCGTTTTACGCCCATGTCTATCCTTTCAATGGCCTCGCTTATCTCATCCATCGTTACGGTCTCTTTCTTGTTTCGAGCAGTTATTAACGCCGCTTCCTTTACGATATTTTCTATATCAGCCGGGCTCTTGCGTATTGCCTTTCTCGCCAGGCGTCCTACGTCTATATTTTCATGTTTGACCTTGGCCAGATAATGAGCAAATAGCTTCTCCCTGCCTTCTAGGGTGGGGATATCTATATATACCTTCCTGTCAAAACGTCCGGGCCTTAGGAGCGCGGCGTCGAGAACCCCTTCCGCGGCATTTGTAGCGCCTATGACTATTACGTTCTCCTGTTTATCCTTAAGGCCGTCCATCTCAACGAGGAGCTGGTTCTGTGTGGTGTTGGTCTCCTGGCCGCCTCCGTGCATGCTGAATGATCTCGTCCTTCCGATAGCGTCCAGCTCATCTATAAAGACTATGCATCCACCATAACCGTAGGCCATCAGCCTCGCTCTTTTGAAGAGCTTTCTTATCTTGCTCGCCCCCACACCCACAAATATCTCTGTAAATTCACTCGCAGCCATGGGCAAGAAAGGTATCTTGGCCTCTGTGGCTATCGCCTTCGCGAGATAAGTCTTCCCGCATCCGGGAGGGCCGACCATCAATATGCCTCTTATGATCTTACCGCCTATTTTTTGGAGCATCGTCCTGTCTTTAATAAGCTGCAGGACCTCCCACGCCTCGAGCTTGGCCTCATCTATGCCTATGACATCGTCCCATTTCACATCGACGTCCGCGGCCTTTACCTTGCCGGCGGCTATCTTGGTCATCCCGCCGCGCAGGAAGAATAGCCACATAAAGACGAATACGGAGGCATTTATGACTCCCATTAATATATACAGCGGTATCTGTACAAGCTGCATCTGTCTGTAAAAAGACTCTATCCTCGACAGCCCCCATACCAACAGGAACACGAGCATGGCTATGACAACAACTATAGCTACCGGTATCCAGTGAAGCTGCATGTACATCTTGAATCTTCTTGAAAGCATGGTCTTTTACTCCTTTTCCCGCTCGATCTTCTCAAGCTCCTTATCGAGCTCTGCAAGCGCGGCCTTGAGCTCATCCGGTTTCGGCGTGACGCCGTGAAATTTATTGTTATGCTCTATGAACGAAATACCTTTACCTTTTATCGTATCGGCTATAATAATGGTGGGCCTCTGCTTTGTCTTCTCCGCTTCGTCAAGGGCCCCTATCAACTTTTTAATATCGTGGCCGTCGACCTCGATAGCGTGCCATCCGAATGTCTCCCACCTGGACCTCATATACGTGAGCTCCTTTACATCGCAGCAGAGCCCGTCGATCTGGAACCGGTTCCTGTCCATTATAACGCACATATTATCGAGATTGTAGTGGGCGGCTGTCATCGCCGCTTCCCAGATCTGGCCTTCATTCGATTCGCCGTCGCCTATAAGGCAGTAGACCCTCGCGGGATTCTTATCCAGCCTCAGCCCCAGGGCCATACCGTTCGATATGGAGAGTCCCTGCCCCAATGAACCGCTAGACGCCTCAATGCCGGGAAGGCCTATCTGGGGGTGGCCCTGCAGCCGGCTGCCCATCTTTCTCAGTGTCCAGAGGTCCTCCCTTGGGAAGAACCCCGAGTCCGACAATACCGCGTACAGCGCGGGACATCCGTGCCCCTTGGAGAGTATAAAACGATCCCGCTCTTTCCATTTCGGGTTTTTGGGATCATATCTAAGTTTATATTTGTAGAGAGAGAGCAATATCTCGACTTCGGAGAGAGATCCTCCCGTATGGCCGCTCTTCGCCTTCTCCAGCATCGTCAATATGTCCTTACGTATGTTTACGGCCTTTATTTTCAGTCCCTTTATATCCGGCTGTTTATTTTTCATAGCTTCTTTAATTTTTCCTTTACGCTTGCCTGCTTTGGATCGAGCTCCAATGACTTCTTCCATGCCTTTTTTGCCTCTTCTTTCATCCCTTTCTGGTAATAGACATCGCCTAAATGGCCTTGGACCACCGGGTCATTCTCTATGAGCTCCGCCGCCCTCTCGAGCTGGGTGAGCGCCTCGTCGATCTGCCCCTTCTTAAAATAGGCCCACCCGAGGCTGTCTATGTAGGCGCCGTTACCCGGATCCAACTCCAGCGCCTTGCTGATAAGGCTTATGGCCTCATCGAGGTTCGCCCCATCTTCGGCGAACATATAGCCGATATAGTTGTAGGCGTCGGCGTATTTAGGATCCGCTTCTATGCACTTTCTAAATTCCGTTACAGCCTTATCTTTCTCGCCGCTTCGCTCATAAGCCGCCCCTAAATAGAACCTCAAGATGGCACTGGTGGGGTTTTGCTCAACAGCCTTCTTATAATAAGAAGCGGCCGAAGCGTAGTCTTTCAGGGCCGAATACGCGAACCCAAAGGTTACAAAAAGCTTATCGTCTTTGAGCCCGAGCGCTTCGGCCCTATGCAATAATTGCGTCGCTTCCTCGGGCCTCTTTTCAGAAATATATATATACGCCAGCTCAGTATATCCGTCGATATCCCCGGGTTCCAGTCTCAGGAGATCCTCATATTGCCGGATAGCCTCGTCTACCATCCCTTGCTGATAATAGATACTGCCAAGATGGCGGTATCCCTTTCTGTTCAAAGGATCTTTAACGAGGGCCTCTTCATAGTAGCCTATCGCGCTACCGGGATCTTTGGCCAGCTCATAAAGGACCCCAAGGGCAAGATAGCCCTCTATATAATCGGGTTTCAACTTAATTACGGTCTTGAGCTCTTCTATGGCCAGATCAAGTTTGCCAAGTTTAGAATAGAGCAGAGCTAGATTAAAATGGAGAAAGGGTGAATCTTTCTCGCTTTCCAGGAGCTTCACATAGACCCCTACCGCCTCTTCCATCTTTTCCTGAACCACGTATAGGTCGGCAAGCGATGTCAGCGCTTCCAGACTGTCGGGGTCTAGCTTTATTATCTCCTGGTATTCCCCGGTGGCCTCTTCAAACCTCCTTTGTGTCGTATATATAAGAGCTAAAAGGACACGGGGCTTGATGCCATCAGGATCGAACTTCTTCGCGAGTTCCAGGTGGGCCGCGGCCCCTTCCAACTCGTTCTTTAAAAGATAATCGGCGCCCAGCCTTGTGTGTATCGCCCCTGAGGTACTATCGTGCTTAAGCGCCTCTTTATATTCATCTATCGCCTCATCTATCCTGCCTTCATTGTCGCAGATGATCGCCGTCGCGTAATGCGCGAGGGCCGATGACTCCGCAGTCGTCGGAGCGACATCGCCCACAAAGAAAGAGAAGATCTTCTCCCGGGAGAAACCCCCGGGAGATCCGGAAGATGAGCAGCCGATGCCCAAACAGTTGACGGCTAGTACAGTAGCTGCTAAAAATAAAACTGCTTCTCTCATATAGTTGATGGCTTAACGATTCTTCTTCTTGTGTCTGTCCCGTCTTAAGCGCTTCTTCCTTTTGTGCTTTGCCATTTTACGTTTCTTGCGTTTTCTACCGCACGGCATTATTACGTCACCACCCTTCAACGTAGTACGTTGGACGTCCCACGTCACACGGTCAATAGATAACCTTGTTAAGCGGGTATTCCACGATCCCCTGGGCCCCGGCCTTCTTTAGCTTGGGGATAATGCACTTGACCACTCTCTCCTCAAGTATAGTATCCACGTCAAACCAGTCTTCTCCCCCAACCGTCCTCTGATAGAGCGGCGCGACCGTGGGCTTCTTTAAAGCGGGCAATATGCTGATGACTTTAGTCAGGTTCTTCTTCGACACGTTCATCTTAAGGCCTACCTTGCTCTCGGCTTGTATGGCGCCTTTGAGCAGGAGCGCGATATTGTCTATCTTCTCTCTCTTCCACTTGTTCTTGTATGACGCCTTATTCGCTATTAACTGAGTAACGGAGGTGCATATTGTATCGACTATCCTTAGGTTATTGGCCTTGAGGCTTGATCCGGTCTCTGTGAGTTCCACGATCGCGTCGACGAGGGCCATGTTGGCCTTGACCTCTGTGGCGCCCCAACTGAAATCCACCGTCGCTTTCACTTTATTCTTTTTGAGATATTTATTGGTGACGTTGACAAGCTCTGTGGCCAGGCGCTTACCCCGGAGGTCTTTTACGCTCTTTATCTTGGAATTGGCCGGGACGGCCAATACCCATCGCACCGGCTGCATGCCCGTCTTGGCGTACATGAGCTCGGAGACCTTTACCACCTCCGAACCCTTCTCCAGTATCCAGTCATTGCCCGTAACACCACAGTCGAGGGTGCCGTTCTCCACGTACTCCGACATCTCTTGGGCCCTGAGCATGAGAGGGTCTATCTCGGGATCGTCTATATATGGTAAATAAGAGCGCGAACTTACCTTTATGTCGAAACCGGCCTTCCCGAACATCCTTATGGTGCTCTCCTGGAGGCTTCCCTTTGGTATACCTAGCTTAAGCTTCATATATTCCGCGCCTCCTTATGAATCGTAAGAATCGTAGCCCCAAATCTTGCTCGTCCACGAAGTAGACAGGAAAATTTGGGGCATGAGCCAATGAGTCTCTTTGGCTCTTTTTTACCTCCATATTGTATATAATTAGTATATTATTGTCAAGGAAATTACTTTTACCTATAAATATATAAATAAATCTACCACATTTTGGCAGGATGTGCTATAATCTAGCCATGCTAAAACAGTTGCGACAAAAGAAGGTGATGAAGAAGGTACTCTGGGCGCTGGCCCTGGTCATTATACCGGCCTTCGTCCTGTGGGGCGCCGGCGGCTTAAGAGAGGGCGGCAGATATGCCGGTGAGATATTCGGCAAAAAGATCTCGTTTGAGGAGTATACCGACTGTTATAATTCGGTGCGTAATATCGCGATCCTCACTCACGGGTCCGAGTTCCAAAAAGTGAGAGAGGCCCTGATGCTCGATCAGGCCGCCTGGGACCGTCTCGTTCTTATAAAAGAGGCTCAAAAGAAGGGTATAAGGGTACCGGACGAAGAGGTAATAGCGCGTATAGCGTCCTTCCCCATATTCCAGACAAAAGAGGGCCTATTTAATCAAGGTAATTACGCGATGATCCTCAGCAATATATTGAGGACGCGTCCGCGAAGGTTCGAGGAGGAGATGCGCGAGTCCTTGATGATAGAGAGGCTTATGGCTAGGGTCTTCAAGGGCGCCTCTGAGCCTGCCCCGGAAGAGATAGAGGCCGCGCTCGCGGCCTTAGTGCCTGAGCAGGTGGACGAAACTGAAGAGGCCTTGTCCGAAAGGCGCCAGTCGATGAGAGAAGAGCTTGTCGCGGCCAAGAGGATGGAGGCCTATCAGACCTGGCGCGAAGAGCTTTACGCAAGAGCAAAACTTAAGAGCTACCTGGAACCCCCAAAAGAAGTGATAGAAACCCCTGCTGCTGTCGAAGGAGAAGTGCCCACAGAAGTACCTACAGAAATACCCACAGAAGTCCCTGCCGAAGAACCCGTAACGCAATAACTAAGCTTTCCGGTGCCACTTGCTCGACCGATTTTTTTACCTGTGCTTTGCCCTCACTCCGCTCATCTCAGCAAAGCGCTACTGTGTGCCTGCCTCCGCTCGTCGCTCAAAAAAGGAACGGCCTTTTTTTCGCTCTGTAAAACAACGACTCTGTATTGAGTAGCGCCTACGGCGCTTACTGTGACTGAAATCGCTTATTATGCTAAAGAGCTTATGATCTAGGAGGCGCGAAAGAAGTATAAGCGATTTCAGACATTCGCTCCGGCAGGCACACAGCATCACTTCGCCTATATAAGCTACATTCGCTATACAGGGCGATCAGAATAAGGCGGCATCAAAAAATTTTACCCAATACAGTAGCTTTACACGAGGTGGCTTTAGGACTTACGGTGACCCTGCACAATCTGAAAGATTGTGCAGGACTAGTCCTGTCAAATGCTTCGCATTTGGCAGGGGAAAATGGCGGAACTGACCGAGCGAGGGAATTCCGCCAAATTTTCGAGCCGTCAAGTCCAAAGCCACGGGTTAAATTTTAGCCGCCGTTTCTGATCGGCCTGGATAGCATGGTGGCGCAGCAGTGCTTGGGTTAGGATTTGGGGGTTATTTCAGGAGGTGCTTTATCTCTTTCATGAACTGCGAGACGTCTTTAAACTGCCTGTAGACAGAGGCAAACCGCACGTAAGCGACTTCGTCGAGCTTGTGCAGTTTAGACATTATGGCCTCACCTATATCTTTGGCGGGGACTTCTTTCTCGAATTTCCGCTGCACCTGCCGCTCGATGTCATTGACGAGCTTCTCCATCCTGTCTGTCGTGACAGGCCTCTTCTCGCAGGCGGTCATGACACCGTTTAGGATCTTCGCTCGGGAAAAGGGCTCTCTGCGGCCGTCTTTCTTTATGACCATGAGGCGGGACTCTTCGACATACTCATATGTGGTAAATCTGCGCTTGCACTTGACGCACTCTCTCCTGCGCCTGACGGCCTTCCCCTCTTCGCTCGAGCGGGAATCGACTACGCTGTGATCCGTGTTTCCGCAGTAGGGGCAGACCATCTCTTTATCTTTCTTTCAGCCGCCTCAGTTTAATATTTGCTTTTTTAAAAAATTCTCTGGCGGTCTTGTCGGGGTACCCGTTTTTTATAACAACCTCTTTTATCCCCGCGTTGATAATCATCTTTGTACATATTATACACGGTTGATTTGTGCAATAGATAGTAGCGCCTTTTACGTTAATGCCATGGCAGGCTGCCTGCAAAAAAGCATTTTGTTCTGCGTGCAAACCTCTACAGTTATGGACCACAAAAGACTTGGTTGTATATGAATTATCCTTCTCTACGCTAAGGTTGTATACGTATCCTTTGTATTTTTTAGACGTTATCTTTCGGATTGGGGCGAAAAAGACGTTCTCCTTTATGTATCCATAAGGCAGTTTCTTGCTGTCTTTCCATATAACCCTGTATACATTCCTCATTGTATCAATTATAGGCGTATATCCGGACCTTAAAA
>JBDRDE010000232.1:0-4254 GCA_043821065.1 Candidatus Omnitrophota bacterium | reverse complement strand
GGGGTAACTTTTATTACGATACCATATCGAGCTGGTGGTGCAATGTCCACGGCCATAACCACCCTAAGATAAAGAGGGCCATCAAGAAGCAGCTCGACAGCTTGGAGCATGTCCTCTTCGCGGGGTTCACGCACAAGCCCGCGATAGAGCTGGCCGAGCGGCTGGTATCCATAACGCCTAAGGGGCTCGACAGGGTATTCTTCTCCGATAACGGCTCAACGGCGGTCGAGGCGGCGCTCAAGATATCTTTCCAGTACTGGCAGAATACAGGAGAGGTGAGTAAGAGAAAGTTCGTATCTTTGGATTACGGGTACCATGGTGATACTATAGGTACCATGAGCGTAAGCGGGGTGGACCTCTTCAGCGAAGTATTCTCGCCGATCTTCTACGACTCATTTAAGGCCCCTTCACCTTATTGTTACCGATGCCCCATGTCTAAGGAGCGCGCTTCGTGCCATATAGAATGCCTGGGGCCCATGGAAGATATTTTAAAGGCGCACCATCAAGAGCTGGCGGCTATAGTCATGGAGCCTATGGTTATGGGGGCAGGAGGGATGATCGTCTATCCCAGGGAGTATCTTGAGGGGGTTGCGAAGCTCTCTGCCGGATATAACGTCCACCTGATACTCGATGAAGTGGCCACCGGTTTTGGCAGGACGGGAAAGATGTTCGCGTGCGAGCACGCCGGAGTCGAGCCTGACATCATCGCTCTCTCAAAAGGCATAACCTCTGGATACCTGCCGTTGGGAGCGACGCTTACCACGGATAAGATCTTCCGGGCGTTCTATGACGACTACGCGAAGAGAAAGACCTTCTATCACGGCCACACATATACCGCGAACCCGCTCTCCTGCTCGGCTGCCGTAGCTAGCCTCGAGGTCTTCGAAGAAGAGGAGACTTTGAGGAGGGCCGAAGGGCTGGCGCCCGACTTTCACAAAGGGATGGAGAGATTCAGATCGCTCGGCATAGTGGGAGATGTGAGATATATAGGTATGATAGGGGCCATAGAGCTCGTTAAAGATAGAGAGACCAAAGAGGAGTTCGGCCCTGAAGAGAGGGTGGGATACAGCGTATACAAAGAAGCCCTTAAAGAGGGCATCATACTCCGGCCGTTGGGCAATATAGTATACTTCTACCTGCCGCTTTGCGCAAAGAAGCACCAGATAAATAGGGTACTACGCAAGGCCTATAAAGTATTAAAAGATCTCCGTTGACACATTTTTTATTTGTGTTATAATTGAAATTGAGAATCAATATCAAAAGGGTGCCAATGTCTAAAGAGGTCGAAGTACTGATTGGATTTTTAAATAAGAAGAATCTCAAGCTGACCAGCCAGAGGAGGGTCATACTCGACACATTCTTAAAGACCGGACACCATGTTAGTGCCGAGGACCTCTATGATGTCATAAGAAAGAATAATCCGGAGATTGGCCTGGCGACCGTATTCCGGACTCTGAAGCTTTTGAGGGAGGCGGATATAGCCAAGGCGGTAGATTTCGGTGACAGGAGGCTAAGGTACGAACATAAGTATGGCCATAAGCACCACGATCATCTCATATGCGTAAGATGCGGTAAGTTCATCGAGGTATTCGATGAGAAGATAGAGAAACTGCAGAACGAACTATGCAAGAAGGCGCGCTTTACTCCGGAAAGGCACAAGATGGAGATATTCGGCGTCTGCAGAGAGTGTCGAAAAACGGATAATAAGAGATGAAGAAGATAGCTATCGTGGGCAGCCCGAATGTCGGCAAGAGCGTTTTATTTACCGCTTTGACAAAGAAGTATGTCATCGCGTCCAACTACCCCGGAACGACTGTAGAGGTAATGAGGGGCGTAGGAAAGATACACGCGGAGGAGTACGAGATCATAGATACGCCCGGGATGTATTCGCTGTTGCCCATCACAGAAGAAGAGGGGGTGGCCAGGAGGATCCTCATAGAAGAGAAGCCCTTCCTGGTAGTCCATGTGATGGACGCCAAGAACCTGGAGAGGATGCTTTCATTGACGCTCCAACTTATAGAAGCGTCACTTCCTGTTTTACTAGTGCTTAATATAATGGATGAAGCCAGGAGGGAAGGTGTGATCATAGATACAGCACGTCTTGAAAAGGAGATCGGCGTACCTGTTGTCGAAGCGGTAGCCACTCTCGGCAAAGGTATAGATGAACTGAAGGGCAGGATAAGGGATTATGGAAAGAGATTATAAAGGGCCGATAGAGCATTCCATAGAGATGGTACTCGAGATCATAGAGACGATGCTCGAGTGTGATTATAACATCTCGAAGAGGATGATCGCGCTCCTTCTCCTGCAGGAAGATGCCGAGATAAGAGGGCTCGTTGCCGAGAAAGAGCCGCGCATATTGCCGGAGGTCGACAGGGTCATAAAAGAGGCGAAGACCCATTTTGTAAATCCAATATCTTACGAGCTCGCCCTTGAGAGGCAGAATGAGATCAAGGATATTATTACCAAGGTAGTCAGGACCAAGAAAGAGAGGTTCTCTTTTTCTGAAGTCCTGAGCCGTCTCACTATGAATCCTATAACCGGGCTGCCGCTTCTGGCTCTTGTACTTTATTGGGGGCTGTATAAATTTGTCGGACAGTTTGGCGCGGGCACTGTTGTGGGCTTTCTTGAAGAGACCTTATTTGAAGGCCGCATAAATCCACATGTGGTGAGATTTTTCGAAAATACGGTACCATGGGAGATGGTGCGGGAGCTCTTTGTTGGAGAGTATGGGATGATAACCATGGGTTTTAAATATGCCATCGCCCTAATATTGCCGATAGTCACATTCTTCTTTTTGGTATTCTCTATAATAGAAGATACGGGATATCTCCCGCGGCTTGCCATGCTGATAGACCGTACATTTAAGAAGATCGGCCTAAGCGGCAGGGCGGTTATTCCGATGGTCTTGGGTTTTGGTTGTGACACAATGGCAACAATGGTCACAAGGACACTCCCCACAAAGCGAGAGCGTATCATAGCCACTATGCTTCTGTCGCTGGCCGTCCCGTGTTCGGCCCAGCTCGGGGTGATATTTGCCCTTCTCGATGGAAATTTCAGGGCCATGCTCGTCTGGTTCGGGACTATATGGCTGGTGTTTATATTTGTGGGGTTCCTTACAGCCAAGATCCTGCCGGGAGAGCGGCCGTCGTTCTATATGGAACTCCCGCCTTTGCGTATGCCGAAAATATCGAATGTCATAATAAAGACATTTGTCAGGGTGAGATGGTACGCGATGGAGGTGCTGCCGCTATTTCTATTAGCCAGCGTTTTTATATGGCTAGGCAAGCTTACGGGGCTATTCGATATTATCTTACGCCTCCTAAGAAAACCTGTTGAGCTTCTTGGCCTGCCGCCAGAAGCGGCAAAGGTCTTTCTCTTCGGGTTCTTCAGGAGAGACTATGGCGCCGCAGGCCTCTACGATATAAACAAGCAGGGAGCGTTAAACTCGACGCAGCTAGTTGTGAGCTGTATAGCCCTTACTCTGTTTCTTCCGTGTATAGCGCAGTTTCTTATGACGGTCAAGGAGAGGGGATGGAAGACAGGCCTTGGCATATCTCTGTGCACGCTTATCTTCTCTTTCGGTGTGGCCTACATAGTTAACCTTTTGTTGACAGGACTGGGGGTGGTTATATGAATATAACAGACAGGGCGGAAGAGATACTCGAGAGCCTCTGGATAGAGATCGTTGAACATAAAAGAGATGGTTGCGACGCGAGCGTGTTGAAAGATGACGAAGTCATCGAGGAACTTGTAAAAGCGGATTATATCAAGCTCAGCGGCGGCAGGATAAGGCTCTCATCTTCGGGTAAGGAGGAGGCGAAGAATTGTATAAGGCGCCACCGATTGGCTGAAAGGCTGATGGTAGATCTCTTGGATATAAAGAGGGGCCTTGTGCACGAGACGAGCTGCAAATTCGAGCACCTTCTTCATAAGGGCATAGATGAGAATGTATGCACTCTATTGGGGCACCCCAACACGTGCCCGCACGGAAAGCCGATCCCCGAAGGCAAATGCTGCAAAGACGTTAAGAGGGCGCCAAAGAAGCTTATAATACGCCTTGATGAATTAGATGTGAATGTGAAGTCCAAAGTTGCTTACCTGCAAATAATGGACAACGCCGCCATACAGAAGATAATGGCCATAGGCGCACTGCCAAACACAGACATAAAAGTTATCCAGAAATTCCCATCCTACGTGCTCAAGATAGGGAAGAGCCAGTTCGCCGTAGATAAAGAGCTGGCCTCGCAAGTG
>JBDRDE010000231.1:0-3530 GCA_043821065.1 Candidatus Omnitrophota bacterium | reverse complement strand
GCGGTTTGCGGTGTGCGGTTAGCGGTTAGCGGTTTTCGGTTAGCGGTTTGCGTTCGGCGCGCTAACCGCTAACCGCGCACCGCAAACCGAAACACGCGCTATGAATGACAACGTAAGAGTACGATTTGCCCCGAGCCCTACCGGGCATCTCCATATTGGAAGCGCGCGCACGGCGCTCTTTAACTGGCTATTTGCCAGAGCGAAAGGCGGCTCTTTTATTTTGAGGATAGAAGATACGGACCTCGAGCGCTCAAAAGAGGATTACGTAGCGAAGATCCTTGACGACCTAAGATGGCTGGGCCTCGACTGGGACGAAGGGCCTGACAAAGGCGGGGATCATGGGCCCTATAGGCAGTCTGAGAGATATGATATATACAGGGAGCTTGCTGATAAACTTTTAAAAGAGGGCAAGGCGTACCATTGCTACTGCTCGGACGAGGAGCTAAAGGCGCGCCGCGCCGAAGCGCTTAAGGCCGGCAGGTCCCCTCAATATGATAAGCGTTGCAGGGGGCTTTCCAAGGAAGATGCCGACAGTCTTAGAGAGAGAGGTGTAATGCCCGCTCTGAGGTTCCGGGTGCCCGAGAAGAAGCTTGTGGTAAAGGATATAGTAAGGGGCGCCGTCACATTCGATACTCTCTCTATCGAGGACTTTGTGATCATGAAATCATCGGGGACCCCAACGTTCCATTTCGCGGTCGTCTGCGATGACGCCTCGATGAAGATCACGCATATAATAAGGGGCGAGGACCATCTGCCGAATACGCCGAAACACATCCTTCTTTTCGAGGCGCTTGGATTCGAGATGCCGGAATTCGCCCATATGTCGCTCACTATGGCGCCTACGGGGGACAGGCTCTCTAAGAGAAGCGGCTCCACGAGCATAGAGTTTTACAGGGAAGAAGGGTATCTTCCCGAGGCATTAGTGAACTATCTTGTTTTGCTGGGGTGGTCTACGGGGGATGACCGGGAGATATTTTCACGCGAAGAGATGGTAAAGGAGTTTAAGCTCGAAAGGCTTTCGCGCTCTAGTGAGGCGTTCGACCCGCGAAAGCTCGATTGGATGAGCGGGATTTATATAAGAAAGACCAAAGAAGAGGCCTTGGCGCGCCTCTCTATACCGTATTTGGCCGCGGCCGGGTTTATAAAGAAGGATATAGATGGCAATGAATTCGAGAGGCTTAAGAATATAATAGCCGCTATAAAGGACCATATTACCAAGATAAAGGATGTGACGCGCGAATCCGCGGTATTCTTTAATGACAAGTTTACCATAGAAGACAGAGACGCCAAAGAGGCCCTTAGTAAAGACAGCTCCAAAAAGGTTCTAGAGCTGCTCTTAAAGAAGATCGAAAAGGCCGACGGTATCGACGAAGAGCTCTTGAAGAATGCTGTAAAAGAGATAGGGAAAGAGACCGGGCTTAAAGGGGCTTCTCTATACCATCCTATCCGCGTCGCGATGACGGGTAAGCTCAATGGCCCTGAACTTAGGCTTATAATACCGCTACTGAGCCGGGAGAGCTGCATCGAGAGGCTGGGGCGCGGATTAGCGCATGAAAGAGACGCATGATTAGCGTTTAGCGTGGAGCGTATAGCGTATAGAAAAAAACCGATTTTTTAAACTATACGCTATCCGCTAAACGCTATGCGCTCGCAATAAGGAGGTCAAAATGATTTGCCTGACAAACGTCTTCTTGGTCATAATTGGCATAATAGCAGCCTATTTCGTCATAGCGGGGACCCTCTTTAGGAAAGAGGTCAAGGCATGCTTTGAAAGAGACCCGGCTGCTGTAAACTATCTCGAGGTCCTGCTCACTTATTCGGGCCTGCACGCTATAATCTTTTACCGCATAGCGCACGCGCTCCACAAGATAAAGGTACCCTTTCTACCGCGATTCATTTCGCAACTGGGACGTTTTATAACAGGCATAGAGATACACCCAGGCGCCACCATCGGAAAGAGCCTCTTTATAGACCATGGCATGGGCGTTGTCATCGGCGAGACTTCCGTCATAGGCGATAATGTTACAATATTCCAGGGGGCCACGTTAGGTGGGACCGGAAAAGAGAGGGGTAAGCGGCACCCCACGATAGGCAACAACGCTGTCATAGGCACCGGGGCCAAGGTCTTGGGCAATATAACGGTGGGTGAGAGTGTCCAGGTAGGCGCGAACGCCGTGGTGATAAGGGATGTCCCGCCCAACTCTACCGTCGTGGGCGTCCCGGGCAGGATCGCCAAAAAAGAGGGCAAGAGGATAGCGGGTATAAATCTCGACCACACAAAGCTGCCCGATCCGATGGCCCAGGCGCTGGACAGGCTGCAGCACGAGATAGACAATATAGAGCACCACATGAAAGACTGGCACAAGAAGCAGGAAGAAAAATAATTCACAGATAATGAAAGCGACGGCAGGGGCTTGCCGGAGCGAATATCGAAAATCGCGAATACTTTATCGCGCAATAAAGTTTATAACCTTTTTAGGATAATTCGCGATTTTCGCTACAGCGAACAAAAGGCGCGATTCTTTTGTGAGCGGCGAGCGGAGGCAAGTCCCTGCCGGCGCTTAAAGCCACGGAGTATTTTCTATTATGGCGATAAAAATATATAACTCGCTTACGAGAAAGAAGGAAGAGTTCGTTCCTCTGAAGAAGGGGAAGGTCGGCATTTACGGATGCGGCCCTACTGTGTATGACGAGCCGCATATAGGCCACGCTCGAAGCGCTTACACGTTCGACGTCATCAAGAATTTTTTTGAATACAGGGGCTACAAGGTGAAGCTTGTGAGAAATGTCACCGATGTGGACGACAAGATCATCGATAAGGCACGCGGCGATCTAGCGAAGAACCCGAACGCCAAGAGCGATCTTATAACGGCAGCCAAAGAGATAGCGACAAAGTATCTGGGCCGGTATTATGAGGATATGGACGCTCTCGGCATAAGGAGGGCTGACTTTGAGCCGAAGGCCACAGAATATATAGGCAAGATGGTAAAGATGATCGAGCGGCTGATAGAGAAGGGCTTTGCCTACGCGCAAGGCGGGGATGTCTATTTCGATGTAAACAAGTTTAACGGCTACGGATCACTTTCAGGCCAGAGTGCCGATAACATGAAGCTTGGCGCGAGGGTCCACCCGGGCGAGAAGAAGAGAGACCCTATGGATTTCGCGCTGTGGAAATCCGCGAAGCCCGAAGAGCCCGCGTGGGAGAGCCCATGGGGGATGGGCAGGTCGGGCTGGCACATAGAGTGCTCTACGATGTCTATGGATCTCCTGGGTGAGAATTTCGACATACACGCGGGAGGGCTCGATCTTATATTTCCACACCATGAGAACGAGATCGCCCAGTCCGAGTGTTATAGCGGCAAGAGGTTTGCAAACTACTGGATACACAATGGCCTGCTCACTATAGACAGCGAGAAGATGGCAAAGTCTCTGGGAAATTTCATATCTATCAAGGATATCCTGGACAGGTACCATCCTGAGATACTCAAGCTCTTTTTTCTATCGGGGCACTATCGCTCTCCGGTAGATTT
>JBDRDE010000230.1:0-3213 GCA_043821065.1 Candidatus Omnitrophota bacterium | reverse complement strand
TTAAAAGCGTAGAACAGCTAAAATGGCCCGATGCGAAATCTTTGCGCAGGACCCTATCCATTGCGACGGAAAATAAAATAGTAAACAGGCCGATACGTTATTTTGATCGGTCGACGCGAATAGTGCACACCGCCTCATCCGAAGGCTCATATGAAATGCGAAGAGATGAGCAGACATTGATAGACGCCATGGACCAGGAGCAAAGGGGCGTAGAAGGCGTGATTTCATCCCAGAAAGACCTTAGCGATATGAAAGCTAAAAAGGCTACCGCCGAAAATATAGAATTTCCCCGCGCCTTGAACAATATAACAAAAGCTGAAGATGATAAGAAGGCCAAGCGGACAAAAGGCCTGGCGTACAAAGCAAATCACCGGATACATCTTTTCAAAGATTATACCGTTACCGATCAGCATGGACTTAGGCGGATAAAATCCCTACAGCTTAGCGATGGTGTAAGATTCGACCAGGTCTATTACGAGCAACAGCTTGGTATCGCCGCGGAGGCCATATCCATGCTTATAGGTGAGGGGGAATCAGAAACTGTCAAACTTTTCCCCGAGTCGCGCGGGTCCGAATTATGGGGCGGGGCCGTTAAGATAAGCGCCGCCGAACCTGCCGATGACGGCAATATAACCGTTACGGCTTCATTTAAGGGATGGTCCCAGAAGATAGTAGTGCCGGCTCAGGGTGAAAGCGTATTTACTATAAGCGGTTTAAGGATAAAAAGGCTCAGCCCCACAGAGATAGAAGTTACCAGGCCCTACAGAGAGGCCACAGACATGTATAGAGGGCTTGAGGCGTTTCTTAAATTTACGGGCCTTATTGAAAGCGGAATGAAAGACGAAGATGCTATGCGTATAGTTGAGGGGTCGGTTCGCGGCGAGGTGATGGATGTAAGGGCGGTAGTGAATAAGTACAAGGCGTACCAGAAAGACCCCCAGTTTAAGCGATATCTCGATATGCTCATGGGTAAACAGAACATACAGGAAAGGCTGGTTGATGTAAACGCCCAGCTTGAGCAGAAGAAGAAAGAATACGAAAAGACATCATGGGTAGAGATACGAACAAGAAACAGGCTGGAATCAGATATAAAAAAATTGACCGCGGAAAGAGAACTTTTGAAAACCGGGCTTGATATTAAATTCAGGGCATTCGCCAGGATGGAAAAATGGGTGCTTGACCTAAAGGCAGAGTCAGAGAAAATAGGGAAGAAAAACGGTTTAGGCAGCGTTGAATACAGAAAAGCGGTTTCCGAATATAAAAAGGCGAGGGCATACCTCGACCTTATCAAGCTTACGGAGCAGTCCGACAGCGATTTTGAAAAATTAAAGAACCCCGATACATCGCAGAGTGAGAAAGCCCGGCTTACCGCAGAATCCCTGAAATATCTTAAGACTGCGATGGACAGCCTGCTTGCTCTCGGCGGGATCGAACCCGATTTATCTATGCAAGTCAATCTTGATTCAGGTACGGAAGAGGACAGAATAATGGCCCTCAATAGGTATATTGATGCCTATCTGCCGGGTATAAAATCCGCGTTGTCCAGGCTTGATGCCATCATAGCCTCACCGGAACATCAGTCGGTATTAAAGAGGATAGTGGAACTTGACGTACAGATAGCGAAGACGCAGAAAGAGTATGAAGAAACTTCAGGCTGGAGGCCTTTTAAGAAATCTGAACTTAAAGACAGTATCGACGCTATGCAAAAAGAAAAAACGGATCTCGTAGCCAAGACCGCCGTTGTCGAACTCAATAGGCAAAATCTTCTTATTGTGCAGGATCAGCTGTCTTCCACCAGGGATGCTTTATCGGAACAACTGGTGTTGATACAAAGGGCCGCCAAGGCTGTACAGGGAGCGCTTGAGGTAAGAAACAGAGTTCAGGGTGGTATTGACAAGGCAAGAGAAGAAGTCAACAACCATGCCAGTACGGTTCAAAGGGCCATAAGCAGGCTAGAGCAGGAGATAACGCCTTTTATAGAATCGGCATGGCCCACATTTGAAAGAAACACATTGATGTTATCCCAGCAAAACCCTGCCTTAGCGGTCAAATCTCTAGATAGGGTACTGGATCAGGAGAAGGGGCTTATTGCCGCCCGGATCGCCGAAAGGGAAAGAATAATATACGAGGGTGAATATCGCGGCAGACGGATATCCGATATGGAAAACGAGCTTGCGCGCCTGAGGGCGGAGTATGGTAAAGAGCCCGACATATATAAAAAATATCTGCTTGAAAGAAAAGTAAACCAGCTTAGCGATGAGATTGACAAGAAGAAAGTCGAGCACCAGTCTGCCTCAGTCTCCGACCAACAGGCGGTTGAAAGACTTAACGCCCTGATAAATATCAGCGGATCAAGAATAGGCAGGGTCGCCGCTCTTAGAGATGTTATAGCCGGCGGCAAGACGGATTTAAACCCGTCAGGGTTGATAGAAGATATGAAGAAACAGCGCGCCAGGGGCCTCAGCGAGGATATGGCGGAATCCGACAAGAAGACGGCGACCATAGACAGGGAGATAGTCAGGTCAGAAAAAGACCTGAGGTCCGCCGAGGCGTCAGTACCCCCTGGGGAAGCCATAACGGACATTCAGGACATACTATATTCTGCTACCGACGAGACGCTTATGAAAGAGATAGAGAATTTCCGCAGCAATGTGCGCGTGATGCATTCCCGCGTCGACAGGATATTGACGCATTACAGGAACCTGGACAGGATGTTGAGTAAGGCCACCGCCGCCGCAAAAGGAAAAGAAAAAGCTACCGGGTATTCATTCAGGTCCGTAATATCGAGGCTGGAGCAGCTTAAGATAAGGCTTGATAAGGCTATGGACATGGACACAAATATTCCCGCCGAGGACGTTAGAAGAGAGGTCTCGGGCATACTTGGAGAGATAATACAGCTGACAGACGAGTTGCGCCTGGATCCTTGGGGGATAAGGCTGGATAGCGCGCTCTCCGCTATAATATCCGACAGCAAACGACTTCTGTTTGGTATTGGGTATTACTCCGTAAGTGATGAACAAAGGATGAAGGATGAGGCAAAAGATGTCGGTCTTGCCGCCCGCCAGGCAAAATTTATCGTAGATAACAGTTATTGGCCCGGCACCGCTGCGGAAGGAATAGGCTCTATGTTCAGGGCGCTTGACCAGAAGCCCATCAGCGCCCAGGCTAAGCAGGTTGTGGCGCTAAGAAAAAGAGTAGCCGCCTTAAAAGAGG
>JBDRDE010000229.1:0-2995 GCA_043821065.1 Candidatus Omnitrophota bacterium | reverse complement strand
ATCACTATAGTTATAAATATCCATACAGCGGCCAGGTACGCCCACCACATAGCAGGCGAATTTCTCAAAGCGACATATAGAAATTCGACAAAGATCATGAAGAAGACGAGCGAGATCGCGGATCTCTTCGCCTCGTCTTTTATCCAGTGTGCCAGATCTTGATTCGACAGGCCGAATCTATGCTCTAAGATATAGCTTCTATAAAAACCCAGATAGAACGTAGCTATGTAAAATAGAACACCGAAGATCAAAGCGTATAGCGCCGTGCTAAGATAGATCGATGAAAAGGCCTTATAGGATATCTCTTTTATGTAGGCTGACGCGCCGCTCGCCTGTATAACTGAGAAAGCTATAAAGATGATCGCCGGCTCCAGCAGGGCTAGACGGTTCCTGAGCCTATTATATTCTTTCGCTTTTACATTAGGCGACATTTATCGTGCTTGTCCTGCGAAGCCCAAAACATCTATGAAATTCTTTTATGGGCGAAGCAGGATCAATCCAGGTTTAAGACCGAATCAAAATTTCCGAATATATTATCTTCGCGCTGCGGGTTGTCAGGATCATGCATCCAGCGCCCGTCGACGACGAACTTATAGCGGTATCTCCCGGGTTTCAGCGTAATGTTCTTATGCCACTCGTTAGTGCCGCGCTGCTCAAGCCGGCTGTCGTCATCCAGCGACCAGCCGTTGAAGTCGCCTACGACATATACGTACCTGGCTTCGGGCGATTTTAAAGTGAACTTTACCAATATTGGCTTTGAGCGGGAGATCATCGCCTCCGCTTCTCTGTAGAAATTGTCAACGTCTCTTACCTTGCTGTCATGCGTTACCTCGTCGGCCAGTTTTACATAATCTTTGGACCCGGTCGAATATTTACTATGTTCGATAACGGGTTTGCCGAAGCTGGCCGCTTCTCTTAGGGCTATGTTTATCCTTATGATGGTGTCCAATAGATTGTCTTTAAAACACTTTTTTATCTCTTCCAGGATAAGCTGAGAGTACCGGACTCTCTTGTCATAGATCGTGACTAGCCCGCTTACGATCGTGGTGTGGTTGAGCTTTATCTTTATGAGCTCTATCATGCTCAACAATTTGTTCAGTCCTACCAGAGAGAAGCAGCTGGTCTCTATCGGTATTATGACCCGGTCGGACGCCCTGAGGGCGCTGAATGTCAAAAATCCCAGGTTAGGCGGAGTGTCTATTATAAGGTAGTCATAAGACCCGTTTACGGTTTGGATCAATTCGTTCAGTCTTAGTACAGCGTTAGGCCTGTCTCTGAACTCCTGTTCTATTGTGCTGAGTAGGACATGGGATGGTATGAAATCAAAGTCCTTCCTGAAGCTCACGACGCATTTTTTGACGTCAGGAGATCCAGTGCCCATAAGGAGATGGTATATGGTATTCTCCCTTTTCTGGGTCTCTACGCCGAGGCCGAATGACGCGTGTCCTTGAGGATCTAGGTCTATCAGCAATACCCTCTTATTTAAATGCGCGAAAGACGCGGCAAGGTTTATCGCCGTAGTCGTCTTGCCGCAACCACCTTTTTGGTTGGCTATTGCGATCACTCTCATATCTTTACGCCCCCCTTTTTTTTATCGGTTCTCTACTAATATGACTTTGTCTAGCATTATGACTGACGGACCCTTTGCATGCGCGGAACTATTGTAGAATTCGATCCTGACTTGAGCGATCCTCCGCATGTCGATCGACTCTTTTGGGTTGTCGCCCGTTATTACCAGGTTCCGGCGTCCCGCTTTAATATCGTATATTTGCATCGTGTCGGATATGTATGACCTGCTGTTCTTGTCTCTCAAGATCACCCTGAGCTCCCCTCTTCCCCTTTTAAGTCGAGCCCCGACATCAAGATCCTTTTGAGTGAGATCGATAAGCTCTTTTGGGTTGATCGCGACGCTCGCTGGCATCTCGAGCGGGTTGGATTCCAGAGAGATGTAGCCTCTCTTTACCTGCGCCCCTCTTATAGGCTCGAGCTCTCCTTTTGTGATGAGGTCCGTATATAGCAGATGAGGTCTTTTAATTACGGTGACGCTTACATTCAATGCGCCGCCTGCTATTAGGTAGATGATCGCTCCGCAGACCAGGGCAGTGCTTGCGGCGATAGCGACCTTTGGACCCAAACCCTTGAGCCACGGCTTTGCGTGTGAGGTTTTAGAGCTTTTTGAGGTACCTGAATTGAGATAGGTCTGGGCAAGGAGTTCTTGTGTCTTAGAATCATAGTTATCTTGCCGCAGGAAACCTTCGTCGATTTTCTTGGCGTTATATTTTCTCTTTAATGTCTCTATAATTGTGCTCATATTTATTATTTATAGTATTGTAGTAATATTATTATTATATAATTATATCATACTATTGGAAATTTACAAGGGTAGCCCCGACAAAAAGTGAAGATTTTACCTATCTTGACCCTTAAGGTCCTGTATCCAGCCGTTTGTAAGGCCATATTCATCTAAGAGTGAGCGCGCTTCTTCATACTCTTCGACTGTTATAGCCCTTGATATTTCAGGAAATTCTCTCGCTTTGTGCAGCGGTAGGTATTGCGCCATAAGGCTTACGTGACTATCTTTGGAGACTTGCTCGGAGATAAATCTTAAGACCTCTTTTGTATTCCTTAAAAGGTTTGGCATGACCAGATGCCGTATGATAAGTCCGGTTTTAGCGACACCCTGCTCATCGACCACAAGCCGGCCAACCTGGCGGTACATGGCCGATATGGCTTCTTTATTGACATCGGCGTAATCCTTTGTCTGCGAATATGTCTGGGAGAGGCCGTTGTCGCAGTAGCGCATATCGGCCAGATAGATATCGACGATACCGTCCAATATCTCGAGCACCTCTTTTGATTCGTATCCACTTGTGTTGTAGACTATGGGTATATCGAGCGGCTCTTCGTCCCACAGCATCAAGGCCTCTAGCACTGACGGCAGATAATGTGACGCGGTAACGAGGTTAATGTTGTGGCAGCCACTCTTCTTCAGAGA
>JBDRDE010000228.1:0-6568 GCA_043821065.1 Candidatus Omnitrophota bacterium | reverse complement strand
CCTACTGGATAGATCGGGCGATTTTGTTATAGAGAACTATAACTACGCGAAGGCATTCTCCAATTTCTTCCCCGGCGTAGCCGGGCTTTACGGCATCCCGATGTGGGCCTTCTTTGTAAACAGGGGGCAGTGTCTCTCTTCTTTCGGAACGAGCGATAAGGATAGTTCGATCCTTGAGTTCCACCCCGCAAACCAAGCATATAACCTTACGCCGATAAATGGGTTCCGTACATTTATAAAAACAGACCTTCGACAGGAGAAGACGGTCTATGAGCCATTCCGGGATAATGCCTCGGTCCGGAATGGCCATCTCCACAATAGGATGACCATAAATGCCCATTCCCTGACCCTTGAGGAAGAGAATAGCGACCTCGGAGTAAAGGTCAAAGTCACGTATATGACCGTCCCCGGTGAGCCTTTCGCCGGCCTGGCGCGGCGCGTGGAACTTACAAATATCTCAAAAAGGGCTCTTGAAGGGAGCATGCTGGACGGCCTGCCGCATATTACCCCTTACGGCATGAATGCCTGGCTGCAAAAAAATATGAGCAGGACCATAGAGGCCTGGATAACGGTGCAGAATGTGGATAAGAAGATACCATTTTACGCGCTTAAGTGCAACCCGGAGGACAAGCCCGAGCTTGAGCATTTTGATAAGGGCAATTTCTATCTATCCTATCTTTCATCCGGCAGACACGGGCGCCTTCTCGATGTCATAGTGGATCCAGACATAGTCTTTGGCAATGATGGGGATATATCCTTCCCGCGCCTCTTTGCAGAGCCTCGGGAATTCAGGGTCCCCAAGGCCCAGCGCTCTGAGGGCAAGATGCCCTGCGCGTTCGGCCATAGCCGCTTCTCATTAAAAGGAGGCGAGTCCGTCAAGATAGTCTCTGTCGCCGGCAATATCGATACTATAGATAAGATCAATAAAAGGTCCCGGATCATAATAAAGGCGGACTTCTTTGACAAAAAACTTGAAGCGAACAGGGCCATGATCGAGAGGCTCTCGAGCGGGATATTCACCAAGAGCGGGAGCAATGAATTCGACTTCTACCTCAGGCAGACATTCCTGGATAATTTCCTGCGCGGGGGCTACCCGCATTCAATAAAGACCCCTAACGGCCCTTTTGTCTTCTATCTTTACGGCAGAAAGCATGGGGACCTGGAACGCGACTACAATAACTTCAACCTCCTGCCCTCATACTTCTCTCAAGGGAATGGCGCTTATCGCGACATGAACCAGAACAGGAGAAACGATATCTTCTTCAATCCGGACGTCGCTGAGAGCAACATAAAGGTATTTATGGACGCCATACAGCTCGACGGCTTCAACCCGCTCTTGCTAAAAGGGGCCTCTCTTTACATGCGCAGCGGGGCCGCTGCGGCGCGGATAGTCAACAAATACATAAAGAGAGAAGGTGAACGCAAAAAGATCAAAGCCATACTGAGGGAGGGCTTCGCTCCAGGCGATCTTTTATTGTACATGGAAAGAGAGAATATAAAGCCGCGAAGAGGCAGGGAGCACTTTTTGACAGAGGTCCTTTCGGCCTCTTCTAGAGAGTCCGTCCTGTCTCCGGGTGAGGGCTATTGGATCGACCACTGGACATATAACCTGGACCTCATCGATAACTACCTGGCTCTCTACCCTGAAAAGCTGAGAGACCTCTTGTATAGAAAGAGGTTCTTTACCTTCTTTGATACGTGGGACCGGGTCACAGCGCGGTCAGAGAAGAACGTCTGTTTAAACGGCAAGGTCCGCAGGTTCGGCTCTGTCGTAGAAGATGAGCAAAAGAAGGCTATGATCCTTTCCAGAGATCGGGATAGGCATAAAGTAAGGACGGAGCATGGAAAGGGGCGCCCCTACCGGACCTCTCTTTTGGTAAAAATGTTCAATCTCATGATAAACAAGATGGCCTCCCTCGACCCTTCAGGCATAGGTATTGATATGGAGGCAAATAAACCCGCGTGGTGCGATTCGCTCAACGGCCTGCCCGGCATACATGGCTCTTCAACGTCCGAGACATCGGAACTCAAGCGCCTGGCCCTGTTTTTAAGTTTCTGCCTAGGCTCACTGGGCCTGGCCGAGAATGAGAAGATAATGATGCCGGAAGAGATGGCCGTATTCACAAAAGGCCTGCTGGGTCTTCTGGAAGAGGGCGCAAAGACAGGTCTAAGAAACAACGCATTGATCTACTGGGATAAGAGCACCTCTTTAAAAGAGGCTTACAGAAGCCGCGTCTGGCTGGGGCTATCGGGTAAAGAGAGCGGTGTGGCCATTAAAGACCTGAGATGGTTTCTATGCCTCTGCTTAAAAAAATTGGATAAGGCCCTTTTGAAGAGTGTCGACGACAAGACCGGCATGCCGCGGACATATCTATTCCATGAAGCGGTAAAGTACCAGCGCATAAAGGTGAAAAACGAGCAGGCCTTGGACTCAAAGGGCCGTCCGCTGGTAAAGGTCTTATCTTTTAAATGCGTTCCCGTGCCATACTTCCTTGAAGGGCCGGTACACTTTATGAAGATACTCGATAATGGCCAAGAGAGGCGAAGGCTACACAACGCGGTAAGAAAGAGCTCCTTATACGATAAGAAATTAAAGATGTACAAGGTCAACGCGCCTTTAGCGGGAATGCCTAATGAGTTGGGCCGGTCTATGGTATTCTCTCCCGGATGGCTCGAGAACGAATCGATATTTCTCCATATGGAATATAAGTACCTTTTAGAACTTTTGCGGGGCGGGCTCCACGATGAATTCTTCAAAGATATAAGAAGGGCCCTGGTCCCATTCTTAAACGCCGAGACATATGGAAGAAGCATATTGGAAAATTCCTCATTCATCGCATCGAGCGCCCATCCCGATAGAGATATACACGGGAGAGGCTTTGTCGCGAGGCTTTCCGGATCTACGACAGAAGTGCTCTCCATGTGGATCGCTATGACTCTCGGAGAGAATCCTTTCCGCCTGAACGAGAAAGGGAGCCTCATAGCTGCTTTTGAACCGGCCATTCCCCAATGGCTCTTCACTGATCAAGAGTCAAGGTGCCGATTCCATTTCGGGAGAAATGATGCGCGTGTTGTAACTATACCGAAGGATAGTTTTGCCTTCGCGTTCCTCGGCAAGGCGCTTGTGACTTACCACAATCCAAAGAGGAAGAACACATACGGCAAAAACGGTGTTAAGCCTGAATGGGTAATACTGAAGTCTGCGGGTAAGAGAGATATCGAGATCAGCGGTGGAGTCATACCTTCCAAGTATGCCAGATCTCTGCGCTCGGGCAGGTTCTCCCAGATCGAAATACACCTGGGGTAGCTCTAAACATGGGTCCGCGGGATCTGCCTCCGACGGATCTTCAGTCCGCGGCCGGGTGGTCTTTCTCGGTTTGATCTGATAGATAAAACTGTTGCGTCTCTTCGTCTGGTCCTTTGAGCTTCCTGATCTGCTCAAGAAGGGCTCTCTCTTTGTCCTCTCTATTCGTCCGTTCCGCTTTGAGCTCGTCAATCTCTTTTATGAGAGCCTTGTTGTTGTGCATAAGAGTCTCCCGCTTGGCGGCGTAGTCTACAAGTTCTTTCTTGCGATCTTCCAACTCCGCGCGCGTGGTGGCGTTGCCCATATTCTGCTTTTCTATCTTACCCATCAGCTCCGCGTTTAAGTCTTTAAGCTTTTTGTTGTCGTCTTCCAACAAGGTATTTTTGGATTTAAGCTGCGCGTTCCTCTGCACAAGGCTTCCGCTGGTCCGGCGCAGATCCCTGATATTAGACGCGATCCGGTTCAGGGCCATGATGCAAAAGACAAAAGTGGCGGATATGAGAAGAAAAGGGAGACTGTCTTTTACGAATTTTATCGTGTTTTGCGGGACCTTAAAAAAATCATTGGAGAAAATGAACGTGGCTGCCACGCCGCATATGATTAGCCACAAAAGGGTCAACCCGAGCAGCATATTGAGATTCTTATTTACATGATCCTTTTCTATGTTTGCCATATAGAGTATCTACATTATACCTTATGGAATGATGGTTGGCAAGAAGGAGGGCCGCGCAGGTGATATAGGCGTGTCAAAAACTGAAATATAAAATTAAGCGCCAGCTTCTATCAACGCGTTTATCATCGATCTGCCAGTCCACATAAACAAGATCTGCTTTAAGACTGTCGTTCATAGCGATAGACATGGCGGGAAGGTGGAGCCGGCCCAGCCCATCGCCAACGACCGGGCGGTCAACACTGAAGTTGTAACGGAGTGAGACATCTCTCAGTAGATCTGATCGTGGATTCTTATATAAGGAAAGATTCCCCTCGGCCATGATAAGGTAGCCCCTTAAGCTAGAATCGCGGTTGTGGAAATCCTGATCGTAGTATACGTATTCTGTGCATGCCGAAAGCGGTCCGATCTGCCAGACTATATCAGCCTCTAGAGCGGCCTGCCTGTCTGAGGCGTTAGACTTGATCCTGCCGGCCTGCGCAGACCCTCCGAAAGAGAGTGTCGAATTATCGCTCAGCCTGAATGCTGAATTTGCCCGCAGAGCAAAGGTGTTGCGTTCCCCCTTGCTTGTCTTTTCGAACCCCTGGCCTAGGACTGTCGCGCCGTTGAGCTCATCGTCTTTCAGGAAGTATCCCGCGCTCCAGTTAAGATCGATATTGTCCCTGTAGGCGTTCTTTCCCTCTATGACAACGCCGTAATCAGGATCGTACATATATCCCTTATAATAAATCAGCGAGCCATAATATGTGTGATCCCATAAAAGCCCAAAAGGCGTATGTATCTTTCCTATCTTGATCTTCGCGGGAGGCGCCGCCGCGTATATATACCCTTCCTCGAGCCATATATTGGAAGGATAACTGCCCAGCCTGCCCTCCTGGTAGCGCATATGCGCGTGGATGCCCGATATATCCTTGTATAGCTCCTGGTCTATCCACAGGCATAAGCGGTCTATCTCGTTCTTCAACTGTCGTGATTCCAGCCCTTCTTTAAACCAAAAAGTGTACCTCAAAAGGCCTGTGACGCGCGGGAACCAATCGACTATACTGTACTCCTCCTTACCTTCTTTAGATACTTTAGAATAACCAAAAACAGCCGGTGTTATTGCGAAATATAACAGAAAAACCGATAAAACACCTGCAAGTACGGCGCTTTTAGATAGATTAGCTATTTCGAATTTTCGCACAAGCCGCGCCTCCTATCAAAAAAATCACTGCATATCTTTTAAGGCCTTCAATAGCTCTTTAGGATCGCCTGCCTTCAATATGAATTTATCTATGAAATTGATATCCATCAAGTGCTCATATTCCTTGAATCCCGTGTAAATTATTATCTTTGTACCGGGTGAAATACTCTTAATGGCGGAAATGATGTCGGTGCCGCCTTTGTTGGGCATTACGAGATCCAGAATGAGAATATGCGGGGACGCGTTTTTTAAGTACGCCAAGACTTCATATCCGTCATTAAATGTCTTAACCGAATACCCTTCGGCAGTCAGCATCTCTTTCAGTTCCTGCCGCATAGCGGGGTTGTCATCGGCTATCGCTATCTTCAGTTTTGGTTTTCTTCTCATCTTCTAATATCCTTTTTTAGTCTTCGGGCTCCATTATCTTCATGAATATTTCCACTATGTCAGGATCGAACTGCGTCCCGGAACCCTTCCTTACGATCTCCAGGGCATCTTTTTTATTATAGGCTTTCCGGTACGGCCTGTCGGCGATCAGCGCGTGATAGACGTCGGCTATGGCTATGATCCTCGCGCCCAAAGGTATCTCTTTGCCCTTTAGGCCTGCGCAGTATCCACTGCCGTCGTATCTCTCGTGGTGGTAAAGTATTAGCGGCACCACTTCACTCAAGAAATGCATGGGCCTGAGGATCTCCGCTGCTATCTGGGGGTGTTTTTTTATCTTTTCATATTCTTCCGGCGTAAGTCTCCCTTTTTTAGTCAGTATATTATCAGGTATGCCGATCTTGCCCAGGTCGTGGAGCACCGCGGCGTGCTTCAAGTTTTCCAGTGACCACTCGGGAAGATCGAGTCTCTTTCCGATCTCCTCGACTAAAGAGACTATGCTCTCGACGTGTTCGCCGGTATAGTGATCTTTGGCTTCTATCGTCTTGGCGAAGACGCTTATCGACTCCAATAATGTATGGGACGCTCTATTTTTAGCGTCGGTAAATTTCTTCTGCAGCGCCACTACGCTGTTTTTAACTTTACGATCAGCGATATGCCTTTCTTGTCCGGCCATGCTCCTGAAAGTCAAAAGCCTGTCTCCACCCTGCTCCTTCGCCCTTATAAGTGCCCTGTCTGCCAGATCCAGGATCCCCGATACTGTGCCGGCATCGCCACCGTCGTGCGGAAAACTTGCTAAGCCGGCGGTTATCTTGATCCTTATCTTATTGCCACCGGCATCGAATACATGTTTTTTTAGGTTCTCCAATAAGCGCTCTGAAAATTTGATCGCGCCCTCGATATCGGTGTGGGTTAGCAGGATAGTAAACTCCTCGCCGCCGTATCGCACTACTATATCATGTTCCCTGGCAAAATTCTTTACATAGTGCGCAAACTCTTTGAGTATATTATCACCGTATATATGGCC
>JBDRDE010000227.1:0-3443 GCA_043821065.1 Candidatus Omnitrophota bacterium | reverse complement strand
CCTTTAATCATTTTCATAATATAAGAAGGATTGTATGCACCCTGGGCTTGGATTATTAGATGAAGATGATCAGGCATGAGACAGTAGGCGAATACTTTATAAGCTAGAGTTAGCTTGTAGAACTCTATAGCAACTAGGAGTATTCTACAATATTGACCATTAGCAAAAATAGGTTGGCGGTTATGTGTTACTGTAGTTATAAGATACGGATAGCCTTCCTCAAAATATCTCTTTAGTCTGCCCATAGTGGGTTCCTCCGATTGTAGGCCAGGTTAAAACCTGGCCTACAATCTACATTGAAAGAACAGTAATTGAAAGAACAGTAGGCCAGGTTTTAACCTGGCCTACTGTTTTGAGGTTTTGATTAAGCCCATAGGTTTCTATCCAAACTCCGATAACCGATCGCCTCGGAGATATGAGCGGCTTCGATATTCTCCTTCCCATCCAGGTCCGCGATAGTCCTTGAGATCTTCAGGATCTTGTCATACGCGCGGGCGGATATGCCTATCTCCAATATTGCCGCTTTTAGCAACTCCTCGCCCTCTTTATCCAGGGCGCAGAACCTATCTAATGCCTTCGATTCGAGATAGGCATTGAACTTGATCTTCTCTTTACAGTAGCGGACTTCCTGCAATCTTCTCGCATTATCGACTCGTGCTTTGATCGCGCTTGATGGCTCGCTGTCTCGTTTTCGTGAAAGCTGATTGTACGTAAGGCGCGGGACCTGAAGATGTATATCTATCCTGTCCAGCAGTGGGCCTGAGATCTTGCTTAGGTACCTCTGGATCTGGTGAGGCGTGCAGAAGCATTCATTCTTGGGATCCGTAAAGTATCCGCACGGGCAGGGGTTCATCGCGGCGATGAGCATGAATCTTGAGGGATAGGTGACGGTCGCCTCGACTCTCGATACCGTGATCTCGCCCTCTTCAAGAGGCTGTCTTAGGACCTCCAGGACATTTCTATTGAATTCCGGAAGTTCGTCCAAAAAGAGGACGCCGTTATGCACCAGGCTTATCTCTCCCGGTCTTGGATGGGATCCTCCGCCTATCATCGCGGCCCCGGATATAGTATGGTGCGGTGAACGGAATGGCCTCGTGGCAGTGAGCCCTCTTTTGGGCGATAAGAGTCCCGCGACACTCTGTACCTTTGATGTCTCCAAGGCTTCATCGATAGTCATGTCCGAGAGTATGGTGGGCAGTCGTTTTGAGAGCATAGACTTACCGGACCCCGGAGGGCCGATCAGCAGGGCGTTATGCCCGCCAGCGGCCGCGACTTCGAGCCCTCTCTTTACGTGAAACTGTCCCTTAACATCGCCGAAATCCACGTTATAGTGAGAATTTTTTCTATACAAGGACTTGAGTTTAGACTTTAAAGGCTTCAGCTCCAGCTGGCCTTTTAAGAAGCCTACTACCTCTCCTAGAGACGAAGCCGCATACACCATAACATCTTTTGTTACAGAAGACTCCTGTGAGTTGTCTTTGGGCAGTATTATGCTCTCTTTATTAAGCTGCTTCAGCTTGAGCGTGATCGGGAGCACTCCTTTAATATGCTTTATCCTACCATCTAGCGAGAGCTCTCCGCATATAACGTAGTCTTTTAGTTCTTCCTGAGTCAATATCCCATTTGATACCAGTACGCCTATAGCTATAGGAAGGTCGAACCCCGCGCCTTCTTTTTTTATATTAGCGGGAGCAAGATTTACAGTGATACGCTTTGCGGGGAACCCAAAGCCGGAGTTCTTTATAGCCGCCTTTATACGGTCACGACTCTCCCTTATGGCGGTATCGGGCAGCCCGACTATCGAAAAAGATGGCAGCCCCCCTGATATATCGACTTCTACGTCTACTAAGTAAGCGTCTATCCCGCTTGTACAGCATGAGAGTACTTTTGCCAGCATTAGATATACCTTCCCGTTGCGCCAAAGGCGTCTTTTATAAGCTCTATCCTGTCCTTATTCTTATCAAGGCTTATCGCTACTACGTCTATCCTGCAATAAGCGTCAACAGAGGAGTGTCTTTTTAAATAGGATAGGGCGGTCTTTATGATATTGTGCCTCTTCTTCTTTGTAATGCGCAGCTGAGGTGGGCCAAAGAGGGGGGAAGAGCGAGATTTTATTTCGACGAATACAAGCGACCCCCGATCTATCGCGATCGCGTCTATCTCGCCGAACCGGCTGCGGTAGTTTCTCTCGATGATCTTGTAACCCATCCTCTTAAGAAATCGCACAGCCTCGTCTTCGCAATGCCTGCCAAGCAGGACCCCTCTTTGACTCATCTTCTCCTACTCCTCGTAGGCCGCTACAACAGCCGCTTCAATGCGGCTCTTTACGTCATCGGTAAGCGGCATGAAGGTGCTGAACCATCGGCCGTCCTTTCCCGACTCACTGGGCATGCCTACAAACATACCCTGCTTTCCATCGACCAGTTTAAAACCCTTTATGATGTAGTCCTCGCCAAACTGGATATCACAAAAGGCCTTAACTGCGCCGCCGTTCTCGAAACGGTGCAGCCTGACCACTTCTAGCTTTGTATCCTGCGTCATAATAATCACCCCCTTTCATATAAGTAGACACGAAAAGGGCGAAATTATTACATATTTTTTTAAAAATTTACACGTTTCTTATCAGCGTTCTCTTTCAGGACCCTGCCGACCTCGACCTCTCCACCCCTCTTCCAGGCATCGTGTATCATGACCAGCATCCTCGTGCTCCTACTGTCGACTATCCATTTTATGCCAAAGATCATAGTGGCAGCCAGGAACTGGAGGAAGTAGCTACTGCACATAAATGACGCCGCAAAGCTGATAACGGCAAGCAACAAGAATAGATGCTCCCTTTTCAATTTTACCCCCTTTGTTCTATTCATGCCCTTAGGACTATCCGAACAGGCTAAAAGCGCATCGAGGCAGCAGTAGCAGCCTGCCAGGTGCAGTTCAGCCGCTTGCCTCTCTTTTGATGGCAAGGCATTTTTACTGTATCCATATAACGTATCGAAGGATAAACACTTCTCCGAAGCCTCAAGAGCCTTCTTTCTATAATTGCGCATTAGATATTCTTTCAGGATCTTCATCTTATCCCCTCATATAAGTAGACACAAAAAGCGCTGTTTTATTACATATTTCTTCAATTTTTTTCTCAATTTTACCTTTGCGCGCCTGGCGCATACGAGCACGCTTCCCAGGGGCATGTTCAGCAATCGGGCTATCTCGCGATATCTCTTTTTATATAAAAGAGATAATTTTATTATGAGTATCTCCTTGGGGTTCAGGGATGCTATGGCCGACTCTATTGCCTCGTAAAGTTCTTTATCGGATAATTCGTCAAAAGCCGCAGGGGTCTGGGCTCTGTGTGAATCAGAAAGCACGGAGGCTTCGGGCAGGTTATCGGGCTTAAAGTCTCTCATGTGGTTTGACGCGGCATTTGTGGCTATTGTATATATCCAGGA
>JBDRDE010000226.1:0-4362 GCA_043821065.1 Candidatus Omnitrophota bacterium | reverse complement strand
GTGGCAGATGGCATATACAGACTACTTTTTAATCGCAAATGGAACGCTGAAACAATAGAAGAAGACGCTGAAGATAAAAGACAATTGATGTTCGGCTTTACATAAGAAAATGGAGTCCCGGAAAAACTGGGTAAACTCCACATACTTATAATTTGACATATATATGATAATTTGCTATAATTGCACACTATTATGAAGGGGGACATATGCCTACAAAAAAGACGAAAGAACCAACACTGGTACTGATAAAACCCGATGGGCTCAAGAAGTCGCTGACAGGCAATGTCTTGGCGCGCCTATCCGAGACAAAGCTCGATATAGTGGCCGCGAAGATCGCGAAAGTGTCGCGGGAACTGGCCATAGAACATTACCGCCACATGAAGGACAAGCCGTTTTTCGAAGATCTAATAGGTTACATCATGGGAGAATTCCATAAAAAAAAGGTGATGGCCATGGTCTATTGGGGCGATAACGCCATAGACAAGGTCAGAGAGATATGCGGCGCGACAAACCCGGAAGAGGCCGATGCCGTCTCTATAAGAGGCGCTTACGGCAGGATAACAACGAAAGGGGTCTATGAAAATGTCATACACGCCTCAGCCAACCCGGAAGATGCGGAACGGGAGATAAAGCTATGGTTTGAGCCCAGCGAGATAATAGTGGACGCATACCCAACAAAGCTCACGAGCGAGATGACACAGAAGAGGGCATGGGCATGATACATAGCATGACAGGTTTCGGGAAGGCAGCAGCGAGGTCGAAATACGGGATCGTGACCGTTGAGATCAGGACGCTCAACCACAAGTTCTTCGAGCTCTCGGCGAAGATACCAAACGGCCTCGCGCAGCACGAAGATAGGCTAAAGAAGAACATCCACAAAAAAATTACTAGAGGCAAGGTATATCTGAACATAGAGCTGAACAGCCATAAGGACGCAGCGACAGGCGCCGTGATCAACAGGAAGGCCGCGATGAGATATAAGACAGAGCTCTTAAAACTGAAGAGGCACCTGGGGATGCAGGGAGAGGTCAGGCTAGAACAGATCATAGGGCTGCCCGGTGTTATAACCCCGGAGGCGCCCAGAGCGGCGTCCGACCGGTACATGCCCGCCCTTATCGAAGCGCTCAACAATGCGTTGGGCAGGATAGTGGCCGACAGAAGAAAAGAAGGGAAGGCCCTGAGCAAAGATCTCTCAAAGAGGGTGGGCAGCATAAAGGTCGCCGTAGAGCACATCGACAAGCGCTCCACGCTGAGCATAGTGAAGTATAAAGACCACCTGACAAACAGGATAAAAGAGCTCAGCGGGACCAAGAACGTCGACAAGGGCAGGCTCGCGCAGGAAGTGGCACTCTTCGCGAAGAACAGCGATGTTTCAGAGGAGCTCGTCAGGCTGAAGAGTCATCTGGTCGGCTTCAAAGATGCGCTTATGTCGCGCAATGAGGTCGGCAAAAAACTCGACTTTATCGCGCAGGAGCTTCATAGAGAAGCCAATACAATAGCCTCAAAGTGCTCCGACTTCAAGATCTCGAAGAGCGTTATCCAGATGAAGAGCGACATAGAGAAGATCAGAGAGCAGGTAAAGAACATAGAATGATGAAGAAGCGCAGAGGTAAAATATTCGTCCTATCTTCACCCAGCGGAGGCGGGAAGACATCGGTCTGTGAGCGCTTGAAGAGCGAAAGGCTCGGCGTCAGATACTCGGTCTCCGCCACCACGAGAAGCCCCAGGAAGAACGAGAAGAGCGGCCGCGACTATATCTTCTTAAGCAAGGATGAGTTTAAAAAGATGCGGGCCAAGGGCAAATTCTTGGAGTGGACTAATAATTTCGGGGACCTCTATGGAACACCGAAAGCATTTGTGAAAAAGACCATATCGTCCGGCAAAGACGTACTCTTGGCCATAGACGTGAAAGGCGCTATGCAGATCAAGAAGATGGAAGGGTCTTCGGTCCTAATGTTCCTGCTGCCGCCATCGTTAAGGCTTTTGGAGAAGAGGCTCAGGGGTAGAAACACCGAGGGCAGAGAGACGATAGCAAGACGGCTGCGCATCGCCAGGAGAGAGCTCTCCTACTCGAAGAGATACGATTATGCCGTACTCAACAATAGCCTGCGCGATGCCGTGGATACGGTGAAGGCTATTTTAATAGCGGAAAGAAACAGGATTAGGAGATAATAGGGCAAATATGAAAACACCCACCACATATGCAATACCTATGGAAGAATTATTAAGCAAGACAGGAAGCCTCTACAAGCTTGTACTCATGGCCTCAAGAAGGGCCGTTGAGCTTACTGCCGGAGCGGGCAAGCTGATCGATGTGAGCCCGAACGTTAAGCTCTCGATAGTAGCCCTTGAAGAGATAAGACAAGGGAAAGTAAAGCTTAAAGAAGCAGTTAAAAAATAACAAGGGATCGCGAGGGAGATATGGGCCCTAAGAGAAGAGAGATCCTTCTGGGCGTTACGGGGAGTATAGCCGCGTATAAGGCGTGCGATATCACCAACCGCCTCAAGGAGCTCGGATATAATGTGACGGTCATAATGACCGACGAAGCGCAGCACTTTATAAGGCCGCTTACGCTGCAGAACCTCTCAGGCAATAAGGTCGTCACCGAGATGTTCTCTCTGCCGGACAACTATGATCCGCTGCATACATCGCTGGCCCAGAAAGCCGACCTGATATTGGTCGCCCCGGCCTCTGCAAATCTGATAGGGAAGGTGGCCTCGGGCATCTGCGACGATATCTTAAGCTGCACCATAATGGCCGCGGACGCGCCTGTCCTCATAGCCCCCGCGATGAACGACAAAATGTATAAACACAAGGCCGTAGAGGCGAATATAAAGAAGCTCAAAGGGTGGGGCTACAGTTTTGTCGGGCCGAAAGCGGGCCGCCTCGCCTGCGGCTACAGCGCGATAGGCCATATCGCCGATACGGAGAGCATATTGAGAGAAGCCAAGAGGCTCATTAAGTGAGCCCCGCGCCGTTTTTTTCTACAGAGAGTGAGTGAAGCAAGCATGGTTAGAAGGTGCGGGACAAGAAGATTTTCCAGGGTGCTGGTGACGGCCGGACCCACCCGCGAGCGGCTCGACAGCGTCCGGTACATAAGCAATTTCTCGACGGGCAATATGGGCTACGCCCTGGCCGCGGCCTCGCTGGATAAAGGCTATAAAGTGACGTTGATAAGCGGGCCAACGCAGCTGAAGCGGCCGAAAGGCGCGCGCTTTATCCCGGTAGAGGACGCCTCCGAGATGGAGAGGGCGGTGAAGGCGAACATAAAGAAGGCGGACTGCCTCTTTATGGCGGGCGCCGTATCAGATTGGCGGCCGACAAAGAGAATAAGCGGCAAGATCAGGAAAGCAGGCAAGAAGAGCATGACCTTGCGCCTGGTGCCCAACCCCGACATACTGCGGGAAATAGGCAGGGCGAAAGGCAAAAAGCTGATCGCCGGGTTCGCGCTTGAATCGAGCGAGGCCGATAAGAGAGCCGAGGCAAAACTCAAAGATAAGAATCTTGATTTAATAGTCGCCAACAGCGTAGGAAAGAAGACGCCTTTTGGCTCTGGAAAGACGGACGTGACGATAATAGACAGGCGCGGCAAAAGAGAGAGGATAGAAGGCGCCACAAAAAAGAATATCGCCAGAAAGATACTCAAACGCGCGGAGAGGTTATGGCGAGAAGAGCGATAACCCTTTTGGAGCTTTTGGCTGTGGTGGCGATAGTGGGGATCATTATAGTCTTACTGTCGCCCTTGATAAATTCTACCAGGGAGCAGGCGCGAAGGCATATGTGCGCGGAGAACCTAAGGCGCATATCGCTGGCGCTGCATAACTACTCTCTCGATAATGACGGGAAATTTCCCGATGACCTGTCCGGCCTCTTCAATAGGTACATAAACGATGTAAAGGTCTTTATATGCCCCAGCGACCTTGACGCGAGCGACATCGCCCAGGACGGGTCTGATATTGACGCGACCACCAGCTACCTTTACAGCAGGGGCTGGTCAGAAAAAGACCCGCTCGAGACGGTCCTGGCGTGCGACAAGAACGACATATTCGGTAAAGACACGAACCATCGCGGGAAGGGCGGCAACGTCGTCCACCTGAGCGGCGAGGCAAAATGGGTAGACACGGCAGACTGGGTAGACCCGGCGGATAAGGAATAGGGCCTTTATTACGATATAAGAGGCCGGGGTGGCGGAATTGGCAGACGCAAAGGACTTAAAATCCTTCGGATGTTTGCATCCATGCCGGTTCAAGTCCGGCCCCCGGCACCACCCTACGCCGGGCTAAAGAAGTTCAGAGATGTTAGGCTACGGGTGGTAAACCACAGGGATATTTACCCATCGAAGCTTGCTTCTATGAATTTCT
>JBDRDE010000225.1:0-4172 GCA_043821065.1 Candidatus Omnitrophota bacterium | reverse complement strand
TTAATTCTTGCCCGGTGGTTATCGAAGGTGTATAATATTTGCATGAAGACCCGGAAGATCATTGCTTTAGTTTTTGTATTATTAGGCCTGTCTATTGCCGGCAGCCTTCTTGTTGAATGTGGAGCCCTCGAGCTTGAAGAGAAGCCCTATTTTTACGACAGGATAGGCGAGCTCATGCTTATTGGAAGGCGCAAAGATGTGTACGTGGAAAGGCTTGATACCGGAGAGAGCCGGAAGGTCACGAACACGCCCGACATGAGAGAGCTCGACGCCTTCTTTGGCCAGGGGGGGTCTGTTATAATCTATAAGGCCGAAGAGAAGAAGAGCGCGTTCGACAAGAAGTCCTCATATGAGTTTAATCTATTTATGCAGCCGACCGATATGAACGATCTGAAAAAGGTAGAGATAGATTACTTCCTATATAGAGACCTAAAGCAGGAAAGATTAAAGCAGAGGGATCATGCTCAATAGGCCCGTGATGTTATTGACGATATCGATATTCCTGTGCCTGATATGCGCGGCGCCGCTTATGGCCAAGACCATAGACAGATATACCGAATATATAGCTACCAATAACTCTATCGCGATAGGCGGCATATTCTATGCCAAAGAGACCTGGACGCCCGGCTATAGGGCCCAGTATACGCATATGGGTTTTGACGGAGGAGACCTTAAGGTCAAATACGAGCTGATCTATCATACGGATGAAGTGCTGGAAGTGGAGTATTATACCTTGATGCTCAACGGCAAGGATGCCCTCCTTGTCACGAAACCTCTATTCGGCGAAGACCCGGAAGATGTTACAAAGCTCCTGATAAGCGTGGTGGACGGATTCGGCCGCATTAGGGCTCAGGAGTTCAGGGGGGATTGATAAAACATGAAGAAGATCATAATAGAAAGCGGGAACGGGAACGTCGCTCTAGACATAGATACCATTGACAATCCTACCGCCAAAGAGATAGATAAAGCTCTCCCCTTGGAGTCTACCGTGAGCACATGGGGTGATGAGATATATTTCGATATAGGCGTACACGCCCCGGATAGGGGCGCTACGCTAGATGTCAATATAGGCGATGTCGCCTATTGGGCCCAGGGGCAATGCCTATGCATATTTTTCGGCAGGACTCCGGCAAGCGATACGGAGAAGCCTGTGCCGGCGAGCGGGGTAGTCACTGTAGGCAAGACAAAGGTAGACCCGGATATATTGCGCAAGGTCAAGCCGGGTTCAAGAGTCAGGGTGGAGTAATAATTAAGACAGATCGATATGTCCTTATTGAAGAGATAGTCAACAGCGTCACTCATGGCGTCGCTCTTCTGTTGAGTGTGGCCGGGATAGCTCTCCTGATCGTGCTGGGAAGCCTGAAAGGCGACGTTTGGCGGTTAGTGAGTTTCAGCGTGTATGGGGTGACGCTTATCATCCTCTATACCGCGTCTACGCTCTACCATAGCCTCCACGCTACCCGCGCAAAGGATGTTTTAAGGGTCATAGATCATTCGGCTATCTACCTATTGATAGCCGGTTCTTATACCCCGTTTGCCCTCGTATCGCTTAGAGGAGGGTGGGGCTGGTCTATTTTCGGTGTTACCTGGCTGCTGGCGATCATGGGAATAGCCGTTAAGATTTTTTACATGAAAAAGTCCTTGTTTATATCTACCGCGTTTTACCTGGCTATGGGCTGGCTGGCTGTGATAGCTATAAGGCCGGTCCTCCAACGCCTGCCGGCTAAAGGGGTTGCCTGGCTCCTGGCAGGAGGGGCGTGTTATTCTATTGGGGCGATATTCCACTTCTTCAAAAAGACAGCCTTTATGCACTCTATCTGGCACGTATTTGTCATGGCCGGCAGTATCTGCCATTATTTTGCTGTGCTATTTTATGTGCTGCCGATGTAGATGAGGTAATATGTTTAAATTAGAGAGGCCTTTAGTTATACTGGATCTGGAGACGACAGGGACCTGGAGAGAGAAGGACAAGATCGTCGAACTAGGCATGATCAAATACCATCCGGACGGCACGCTCGAAGAGTATGTCAGGCGGGTCAATCCCGGCATGCACATACCTGAAGGTGTAGTCAGGATCCATGGGATAACCGACGATGATGTGAAAGAGAAGCCCTCTTTCAAGGAGATAGCCGAAGAGGCCATATCATTTATGGCCGAATGCGACCTGGCCGGTTTTAACGTAGAGCGATTCGATCTGCCCATACTCGAAAGAGAGTTTCACGCCGCGGGTATTAGATTTGACTGGCAACAGAGAAGCATATATGACGCTCAGAGGATATATCATTATCACGAGAGAAGGGACCTTAAGGCGGCGTACAATTTTTATTGTGGCAAGGAGCTTGAGTCGGCCCACTCAGCCCTGGATGACGCTCGGGCAACTATGGAGATCCTTAGCACTCAGGTAGTCAAGTATGCCGGCGAAGGAAGAGAGATAGAGGCGTTGCGGGCCTTCAGGGATGAGACCGGAGGCAAGTATTTTGATGAAGACAGAAAGTTTGGCTGGTGGAACGGCGAGCTCTACCCAACATTTGGTAAATACAGTTTTAAGAGCAGCTTAAAAGAGCTTGTTCAAAAGGACAGGCCCTATTTGAAATGGATGTTAAGCAGCGATTTTAAGGATAAGGTGAAGAGACTTATACAGGACGCCCTAAAGGGGGAGTTTCCGGAGGGCCCAAAATGAGCGGTATCCTTATGGGGAAGAAAGCGATATTGTCCGGTTCGATAGATTATCAGGATGGCTCCGTTGTCAGCAAAGAGGTGATAAGGAAGGATACGGGCACTATCACCCTATTCGCATTTGACGAGGGGCAGGGCTTGAGCGAGCATACGGCCCCATTTGACGCGTTCGTTTATATTATTGATGGTACGGCCCAGATCACGATCTCCGGGATAGCGCGTACAGCGGGGTCCGGCGAAGCGATAGTTCTGCCGGCGAACGAGCCCCATTCTTTGCAAGCGGTAAAGCGATTTAAGATGCTGCTGGTGATGATAAAGAGATAGAGGGAG
The DNA here is from genome assembly GCA_043821065.1 of Candidatus Omnitrophota bacterium. GTDB lineage: Bacteria > Omnitrophota > Gorgyraeia > JABMRJ01 > JABMRJ01 > JAZFTF01. The sequence goes on along the minus strand of JBDRDE010000225.1, from coordinate 1,166 downwards.
GGCTGGATTTGAGATCACTCGCTTTGAGAGCATGGTTGTGGAGTGGCGCGGCAGTCTTATCTATCGCGATCGCGGCCTACGGCATCGCGCTGTATCAAAGGCAGGGTGTTATGCTTGCCCAGGAGAGAGAGAGGAGGCTCGCCACTGAGGCCCTGCTCGACAAGAAGCAGTACCAGTTTGATTTCGCTATGAATAAATTGGAATACGCGGCGAACGCGAAGGGCAAGAATAGCGAGGCGCTGAGCTCTGCGCGGAAGGAGAAGAGATCCCTGGAGAAGCAGGTGCAGGAATACGCCGAAAGGCTGCATAGAGGCGAACCCGAGGTTATCATATTTACCAGGTCAGAGTTGCCCTCTGATATATCTTCCGGGTTACTTCCCCAGGAGATGATGGCGCAGAGAGAGTCACTTGAAGGCAAGATACTGGGGATAAATGAAGATTACAACCTGGTCATCATAAGCCTTGGCAGGCAGGACGGAGCGAAATTAGGCGATGCGTTGTCGGTCTATCGAGAGAACCGCTTTATAGGGAGCCTAAAAGTTGTGGAGGTCGAACCCTCCACTTGTATAGCGGCGGCCTTGCCGAATTGGCGGCACGTGAAGTTTCGGGAGAACGACCAGGTAGCTCGCTAATTTTATAATACTACATATATAGGGTGCTCACAATGGCAGAGAAGATAGCGTTTATAGCGGCGATCATGCTGCCGCTTTGGAACATACCGTTGATCACGAGGATCATACGGAGAAAGTCTTCTGATGACATCAGCATGTATTGGGTGCTGGGTGTTTGGGCCTGCTTTCTGTTAATGGCCCCGGACGGCTTGCGCTCCGAGGATCCTGTTTGGAGGATGTTCAATATCATGAATCTTATAATGTTCAGCGGGGTCGTTATCACGGTATTGGCGTACAAAAAAGAGATAAGAGAGCTGATAAAGGGCAAAAAGAGCGGCTAAGCGTGGGGCGCATTTTTTTGTTGACATAATGATACTAATATGGTATCTTATATCTAGGTAGAACAAGTAGGAGGTTATAATGAACAAGACGATATTATTGTTAGGCACCTTATTTATAGGAGTTTTGCTTTTGTGGTCACCTGCTTTCGTAACGAGCGGTATTTGCGGCGAGGCTCATTCAGCCGGCAAAGCTGATACAGAGTCTTGTTTTGGC
>JBDRDE010000224.1:0-2433 GCA_043821065.1 Candidatus Omnitrophota bacterium | reverse complement strand
GGATGATATCTTGGCCGGCGTTATGACGAATGTCGCTCTGCGCATTTTAGCGTATATATGGAGTTTGCTGTGAGGATCATATCTATATTGATCTTGATATTGGCGATACTCTTTCTCCCGGGCCAGGCTTTATCGAAAGGGATCTCGTCTTTAGACTTAAACAGCGTATCTATACCCGCTGAGTCCGGGACCATAAAAGAGGTCTACCGGTCTCCTGCGCGCGCGGAGAGAGGGTCGAAGACGATCTTCCACATACAGGACGCGCACGGGAATTACGAAGCGCAGAAGAACCTCGCCGCTATACTCGAACATCTCATAAAGACATACGGATTACAGGTGATCCTTGTGGAGGGCGGTATCACGGATAAAGATTGGTCCTATTTAAGGAGCTGGGCCTCGCCCGAAGAGAGAAGGAGAAAGGCCGGAGCCCTTCTCAAGGAGGGCATAATAAGCGGTGAGGCTTATGTTGATATATCGACCGATTTCCAGCTCAAGTTCCAGGGCATAGAGGACAAAGAGCTTTACGAAAAGAATATGGAAGCGTACATGGCGGTTGATGAATTCAAAAAAGAGGCGATAGAGGTTTTGGAGGCCTTGGATGAGGTGCTAGTGGAGCTTAAGAAGAGAATATATACCAGCCGATTGAGGAAGTTCGACGAATCCAGAGAGGCCTATTCGGCCGGCAAGATGGAGCTCATAGAATATATAGGATATCTCGATGAAGTCGCTGCGCGGGAGAAGCTCGACCTCTCTTCCTATGGTAATTTTTCCATATTTTTCGATACGGTCCGCATGGAAAAAGAGATAGATTTTAAGAAGGTCGAGGGTGAGCGCGACAGCCTTATAAAGAGCCTCACGGAGGCCATGGATGAAGGCAATATGAAAGAGCTTCTTATGATGAGCCTTAAATTCAAGGAGGGCCAGATCATAGCTGGAGATTTCTATTCCCGCCTTCGCGATATGGCCTTGGCGCACGGTGTGGGGCTCAATAAATATGCCAACCTCAATAAATATATAGACTACATAATCAATTATGAGAGACTGGACAAGATTAAACTTCTAGACAATCTAAGCGAGATCGAGGAGAGATTTGTCGAGGCCCTGTGCAAGAGCGAAGACCAGAAGAGGCTATTCGTTATCGCGAAAGATGTAGCGCTGCTCGAAAAATTCTTTATGCTTCGACTCTCGCCGGAGGAGTTTAAATACTACAAAGAGAATAAAGGATCTTTTGTCACCGCAGATTGGAGAGATTTTTTAGAAGGCCGCGCCAAGAGGTTCCGCATAAAACCGCAGATACCATATGATCTTACTCCTGTAGATAAGAATCTCACAGCCCTCGAGAGCTTTTATAACGCGGCTTTCGATAGAGACAAGGCGTTCTTGAGGAACTCTTTGACAAAGATGGAGAAGGAGAAGGCGGATATATCCGTTCTGATAGCGGGGGGATTTCACACTGAGAATCTCAAGAGACTCTTTATGGACGAGGGCATATCCTATATCGTAATATTGCCTATGCTGACGGAGGCTACAGACTTTGAACGGTTTGAGCGGATACGCCTGGAATCGTACAGGACGCGCGCCTGGGATTAGGAGAGCTTGGCTTCGTAGAGTGGGGTATAGATAGAGCCCTGGGGTGTCAATGTAGACTGGAATAGCGTCAGCTTGTCGGAGTGGCTAGTGGCGCACGGCGAAAAGTCGAGCGTCTTTATCTTTGAAACGAGACCTTCCCTGCTTTTAGGGGACCTTACCCTGCCCAATGTTAGGTGCGCTGTATACGGCCGCGCCTCTATCTGAAAACCGATCGACCCCAATTCATCATCTATAGTCTTTGCAAGTGACTCTGCCTGGGAGCACCCTCGATCTATGCCTACCCATATGACTCTTGGGTGGTCCATCTTTGGAAAACAGCCTATCTTAAAGAGGGTCATCTCGAAGGCCTTGTGCCTTGAAGAGGCCAGATCGAGAACCTTCTTTACATCAGCCACTTTTTGAGTAGATATATCTCCTAGGAACTTCAACGTGAGATGTATGGATGCGGGTTTAACCCATTTGACGTCTGCGCCCGCCTCTTTAAGCTCGGACTGGACCTGGGAAAGCTCGTTCTTCATTTCAGGGGTTAATATGATCCCGATGAATGCACGTATAGCGCCTTTCATTATAGTACTCCTATGTTTTTATATAATATCATATATTGTTTAGTGTTGCAAGCCAATTAGAAATACAAAAGCTACTAACTTTCTATTGTATTTACACAAATAATAGTGTATACTATATATGTCGAAAAAGGCAAACCGGGCGAAAGCCCGGGGCGCAAAGCCATAGGGTCTAAAGTTAGGGTAGAACTACGATAGCCTGGCTGCCGAAATCCACAAATGATTTTGCAGCTGGGTTTTTTTATGCCTATTTATTTAAGACTTTTACAACAATTTGTGA
>JBDRDE010000223.1:0-10610 GCA_043821065.1 Candidatus Omnitrophota bacterium | reverse complement strand
ATGTTCCCGGCATTGTCGGCATGGGCAAGGCGTCCGAGATCGCCGCGAGGACCATAAAAGATGAATCCGCCAAGCTAAAGGCGCTCAGGGACAGGCTGCATCAGGGCATAGAGAAGAGTATCAAGGAGACGAGGCTTAACGGCCACCCTGTTAACAGGCTCCCCAACACTTTGAATATCGGTTTCGAATATCTGGAGGGCGAGTCGATCATACTCAACCTCGACATGGAAGGCATAGGCGTGTCTACGGGCTCGGCGTGCACATCGGGCAGCCTCCAGCCGTCGCATGTCCTGACGGCTATGGGCGTGCCGGCCGTGAACGCCCAAGGTTCGATAAGGTTTTCACTGGGCAGGATAAACACAGAGAGCGAGATCGACTATCTTTTAGAAAAGCTGCCGCCTATTATAGAGCGCTTGAGAAAGATGTCGCCGCTATACAACGGGTAGGAGATGATAATGGAGACGCAATATAGCGACAAAGTTAGCGCGTATGCGCTACTCAATACAGAGTTGTTGCATAACCAGAGGTGATAGCATGGAGACGCAATATAGCGACAAAGTTAGCGCGTATGCGCTACTCAATACAGAGTTGCTGTATAACCAGAGGTGATAGCATGGAGACGCAATATAGCGACAAGGTAAGCGCCGTAGGCGCTACTCAATACAGAGTTGCTGTATAACCAGAGGTGATAGCATGGAGACGCAATATAGCGACAAGGTAATGGAACATTTCAGGAACCCCCGCAATGTCGGGGAGATCAAGGACGCCAGCGGCATAGGCAAGGTCGGAAACGCCGTTTGCGGGGATATCATGAACCTCTATATCAAAGTGGAGAAAGACATTGTAGTTGACGCCAAATTCAAGACATTCGGGTGTGGGGCGGCAATAGCCACTTCGAGCATGGTAACGGAGCTTGTAAAGGGAAAGACCATAAAAGAGGCATTGGCGGTATCCAATCACGCTGTGGCAGAGGCATTGGGGGGCTTGCCCTCAATCAAGATGCACTGCTCGGTATTGGCCGAAGAGGCGCTAAGGTCGGCCATAGACGACTATTTAAAAAAGCCTAAAAAAGAACCGCAGAAGTGATGGGCAAGTCAGAGATCAGAAGAATGATAATAGAAAGGGTCAAGGGTCAAGGGTCAAGGGTCAAGGAAGAAAAAGATAAAATTATAAGGCAGAAGCTATCGGCCCTGCCGGAGTATAAAGAGGCAAAGACGATAGGTTACTATGTTTCTATGGACAGCGAGGTCGACACGCGGGCGCTGATAGACGACGCGCTAGAAGCGGGAAAGACGGTGGCGGTACCGGTGATAGCCGGGGATGATCTGAGATTTTATAGGATAGAGAACCGCGGGGCAGATCTGGCGGAAGGGCCCTGCGGGATATTACAGCCAGATGAGAGTCGCGAAGAGCCTTTTTCTAATGACCGGATGGATCTGGTCATAGTGCCTGGATTGGCGTTCTCGAAAGAGGGTGCCAGGCTGGGCAGGGGGAGGGGCTTCTATGATAGATTTCTCAAAGGCTTGCCCGGCCGGATCAAAAAGATAGGCCTGGCGTACGATATCCAGATCATCCAAGACCTGCCCGTTACCCCGCAAGATGTCCCGGTAGATACTGTTGTTACGAATTAAAAGCACAGAGCTAAAATACAAAATCCGGAGTAGAAGCGGTTCGCGGTTCGAGGTTTTCGGTTAGCGTTTTGCGTTTTTGGCGCACACCGAACACCGAAAACCGCACACCGATCCCGGAGTTAACATAAATAAGGAGGTAGTCAAATGCTGCAGAGTATCAATTTTACTTATATTGGCTTAGGGATCCTTGGGGGCGTATTCTTCTTCTTGCTCGGATATTGGATAAGAAAGTACGCAGTGAAGCGGAAGGTGAAAATGGCCGAGGAGAAAGCCAAAATCATACTGGAAGATACAAAGAAAGAGGCGGATAACAGGCGCCGTGAAATAGAGCTCGAGGCGAAAGACCTTATGCACAAGATGAGGGCTGACTTCGAGAACGAGACCCAAGACAAGCGACGCCAGATGACGGGCATGGAGAAGAGGCTTCTCCAGAAAGAAGAGAATCTAGAGAAGAAAGTAGACATGATAGACCGCAGGGAGAGGGACCTTTTAGATAAGGAGCGCAATTTTTCCACGAAAGACAAGGCCATCTCTGCAAAACAGAAAGAACTTGACGCGGTAGTCGCCGAGGAGAGGACGAAGCTCCAGCACATATCAGGCCTGAGCAGGGAAGACGCCAAGAGGATCCTTCTTAAGAGAATGGAAGACGAGGTAAAGCGCGATGCGGCGGTTATGATAAAGAACGTTGAGGATGAGGCGAAAGCGAAGGCCGACAAGCAGGCGAGGAAGATCATTGGGCTGGCCATACAGAGATGCGCGGCCGACCATACCGTTGAGTCCACGGTGAGCGTAGTCAATCTTCCCAGCGATGATATGAAGGGCAGGATAATCGGGAGGGAGGGCAGGAACATAAGGGCCCTCGAGATAGCCACCGGTATCGACGTTATAGTGGACGATACGCCGGAGGCGGTCATACTTTCGGGTTTTGATGTCGTCAAGAGAGAGATAGCGAGGATCACTTTGGAGAGGCTCCTTGAGGACGGAAGGATACACCCGGGGCGCATAGAAGAAGTGGTAGAGAAGGTCAAGAAGGAGATGCAGGAGACAATAAAAGAGGAAGGTGAAAAGGCCGTATTCGATGTCGGGCTAGCCAATGTTCACCCGGAGATAGTAAGGCTGCTGGGCAGGCTGAGGTACAGGACGAGCTACGGGCAGAACGTGCTCCAGCACTCGAAAGAGGTCGCCTACCTCATGGGGGTCATAGCCAGCGAGCTTAAGATAGACTTCAATCTGGCCAGGCGCATAGGACTCCTGCACGATCTCGGCAAGGCTGTTAGCCACGAGGTAGAAGGCACGCACGCGAAGATAGGGTCGGACCTCGCCAAGAAGTATAATGAGACCGAGAGCGTTGTACACGCCATCGAGGCCCACCACCAGGACATAGAGCCAAAGACGCTCCTGGCTGTCCTCGTGCAGGCCGCAGACGCGATAAGCGCGACGAGGCCAGGCGCCAGGCGCGAGACGCTCGAGACCTATATAAAGAGGCTCGAGAAGCTGGAGTCTATAGCGGACGCTTTTAAAGGTGTTGATAAGGCGTACGCCATACAGGCGGGCCGCGAGATAAGGGTTATAGTGCGGCCGAATATGATAGATGATGCCCAATCCGTCGTCCTTGCCCGTGAGATCACCAAGAAGATAGAAGAGGGCATGGATTACCCGGGCCAGATCAAGGTCACAGTGATACGTGAGACACGAGCGATAGAGTACGCGAAGTAAGGCGGTTCGCGGTTTTCGGTTAGCGGTTTGCGCGTTGAACGCTAATCGCACACCGCACACCGCAAACCGCAGGAGATAGTTATGAAGGTCTTATTCATCGGTGACATCGTCGGCAGCCCGGGGAGGAAGGCCATCGAAAGCCTCGTTCCCAAGGTCAAGAAGCGGGAAGGCGTGGAGTTCGTTATTGCCAATGGGGAGAATGCCGCAGGAGGAAGCGGGATCACAGAGCGGCTCGCCAAAGATATCTTTAGTTACGGCGTGGACGCTATTACATCCGGAGACCACATATGGAAGAGAAAAGAGATGGTTGAGGTCCTAGACCAATACCCCAGCATCTTAAGGCCGGCAAACTACCCGCCGGGAGTGCCCGGGATGGGATACCACACGGTCAAGGCAAAGAATGGCGCGCTTGTGGGAATAATAAACCTTGTTGGGAGAGTCTTTATGGAGCCGGTCGAGTGCCCGTTTAGAGTGGCGCGGGAGGCGATAGACGAGCTCCAGCAGAAGACTAAGATCATAATAGTAGACCTGCACGCCGAGGCGACGAGTGAGAAGATAGCGATGGGCTGGTACCTTGACGGGTTGGTGAGCGCCGTAGTAGGGACGCACACCCACGTCCAGACGGCCGATGAGAGAGTCTTACCTCAGGGCACCGCCTATATCACGGATGTAGGGATGACAGGGCCGCATGACTCTGTTATCGGGCGCAAGAAGGAGCAGATACTCGCGAGATTCCTCACTCAGCTGCCGACGCGATTCGAGATGGCAGATGGGGATGTCCAGCTCAACGGCGCACTTATGGAGATCGATGATGAGACAGGAAAGGCAGTCTCAATAAAACGCGTTCACGAAACATTATAGGGCCATATGTATAAGATAGTCTCTAAAGAGCAGTTAAGCCCTGTGATCCATAAGATGGAGATAGAGGCTCCGCGCGCCGCGGCCAGCGCCAAGCCCGGCCAATTTGTCATGATAATGACTCATGATAAAGGTGAGAGGATCCCACTCACTATCTATGACCGCGACCCAAAAAGAGGCACTATCACTATAATCTTCCAGGAAGCCGGCAAGACCACAAGATCCTTGGCGCGCCTTGGCGCAGGAGGATCTCTGGCAAATGTGGCGGGGCCGCTGGGGAGGCCGACTGGCGTGAAGAAGGCCGGAAGGATCGTGATGATAGGCGGCGGCGTCGGCATAGCCGAGCTCGTGCCGATAGCCAGGCATTCAAAAGAGATGAAGAACGACCTCACTATTATCCTCGGCGCGAGATCGAAAGAGCTCCTTATGCTCGAGCGCGAGATGAAGGCCTTAACAGACAAACTCTTTATAACTACGGACGATGGTTCTTATGGTGAGAAAGGCCTGGTGACCGCCCCTCTCAGGAGGCTGCTCGAAAAAGAGCGATTCGACCTCGCCTACTGTGTCGGACCGGACATCATGATGAAGCATGTTTGCCTGGTTACAAAAGAGTTTGGTGTAAAGACCATAGTATCGCTCGACGCGAATATGGTAGACGCTACAGGGATGTGCGGCACATGCAGGGTGATGGTCGGCGGCCAGACTAAATTTGCCTGTGTGGATGGGCCGGAATTCGACGGGCACGAGATCGACTTTACCGAGTTCATGGAGCGCCAGAAAAGGTTTAACGCCCAGGAGAAGATATCGCTAGAGAGTTTCGCAAAAGCACATAAGTGTAGGTGCGGCTAGGACGCTATATGTCATTCCGGTTTCGCTTTTGTATGAATGCCGGCGAATACCGGAATCCAGGGCGATTAGATTCCGGTATTTTGCCGGGGGCTTACTCAGCAAAAACCGGAATGACAAAAGGTGTATGATATGAATAAACAGACTCCACAAGATAGAGTTAAGAATTTCAGCGAGGTGGCGCTCGGGCTCTCCGAAGACGATGCCCTCAAAGAAGCCTCGGGATGCCTGGGCTGCAAGAAGGCCAAGTGCGTTATAGGGTGCCCGGTAGACATAGATATACCCGGGTTCATAAAATACATAAAAGAGAAGAAGCACGGCGAGGCGCTGAGGCTTATAAAGGAGAAGAACAACCTGCCGGCGGTATGCGGCAGGGTCTGCCCACAGGAAGACCAGTGCGAAAAGGCCTGCGTTCTTACGGCTAAAGGCAGGGCGATCAAGATAGGGCACCTGGAGCGCTTTGTGTCGGACTGGGGGATGAAAAATAGTCGAGAGTCCGTAGACCGTAGTCCGGAGATTAAAAAATCTGCACTACGGACCCCGGACTCCAGACTCCGGACTATAAAAGTGGCTGTTATCGGGAGCGGACCGGCGGGCCTTACGGCCAGCGCAGACCTCGCCAAGATGGGCTACGATGTCACGCTTTTTGAGGCGTTCCACAAGGCGGGCGGCGTACTGGTTTACGGCATACCTGAATTCAGGCTGCCGAAAAACATAGTGGAGTACGAGGTCGATTATATACGCTCGCTCGGCGTCAAGGTAGAGACCAATGTTGTCGTAGGGCGAACGGCCACCCTGGATGATCTAAGAGGAGAAGGCTTCAAGGCCTTCTTTATAGGAAGCGGGGCGGGGCTGCCGTATTTTATGGGGATAGAGGGCGAGAATCTAAATGGCGTCTATTCAGCCAATGAGTTCCTTACAAGGACCAATCTTATGAAGGCATACCTCTTTCCGGAATACGATACGCCCATAAACGTGGGCGAAAAGGTCGGGGTAGTAGGGGGCGGCAACGTCGCCATGGATTCTGCCAGATGCGCCAAGAGGCTCGGCGCCAAAGAGGTGGTGGTCATCTACAGGAGGACCGAGAAGGAGATGCCGGCCAGGGCAGAAGAGTAGAGAACGCCAAAGAAGAGGGGATAAGGTTCGAGTTTCTCACAAATCCTACACGCGCACTGGGTGATGACGGATGGATAAAAGAACTGGAGTGCATAAAGAACTCGCTCGGGGAGCCCGACGATTCAGGCAGGAGAAGGCCGGTCCCGGTAAAAGGGTCTGAGTTTATGATGAAGCTTGATACGCTGGTCTGCGCGATAGGCCAGGGGCCCAACCCGCTGCTCCTCTCGACGCTCCCGGAACTCAAGCTGACAAAGAGGGGCAAGATAGACTCAAAAGAGAGAGGCGCTACCTCCATGCCTGATGTATTCGCCGGAGGCGATATAGTCCCCGGGGAGGCCACCGTAATATGGGCCATGGGCTCGGCCAAGAAGGCGGCGCGGGAAATAGATAACTACTTACAAGGGAAGCAATGAAGACGGCAACGCAAGAGCATATATACACTGTAACAGAGCTCAACCGGCAGATAAGGCTGGTTCTCGATGACGCGTTCCCCAAGGTCTGGGTGGAGGGAGAGATCTCCAACCTCACAAAGCATACATCCGGCCACATGTATTTTAGCATAAAAGACGAAGGGAGCGTTATAAGCTGCGTCCTATTCAAATATCAAAACCTTAAACTGAAGTTCAATGCGGAGAACGGCCAGAAGGTCCTCTGTTATGGCAGGGTAGGCGTATACGATAAGAGGGGGCAGTACCAGCTCTATGTGGACAAGATGGAGCCGAAGGGGCTGGGGGCGCTGCAGCTGGCATTCGAACAGCTGAAGGAGCGCCTGAGGATAGAGGGGCTTTTCGACGCATCCCACAAAAGAGAGATCCCTTATTTACCGCACAGGATAGGTGTGATCACATCACCGACAGGCGCGGCCATAAGAGATATATTGAAAGTCACTAGAGAGCGGTTCCAGAACGTCGATGTGATCATAAACCCTACGCGTGTCCAGGGCAAGGGCGCTGAGCTCGAGATAGCGCAGGCCATAGAAGATCTCAACGAGTATAAGGAAGTGGATGTTATAATAGTAGGCAGGGGCGGCGGCAGCCTGGAGGACCTGTGGGCCTTCAACGAAGAGGTGGTTGCCAGGGCGATATACAATTCCGAGATCCCCATTATAAGCGCCGTAGGACACGAGGTAGATATTACGATAGCGGACTTTACGGCCGACCTCAGGGCGGCTACGCCGTCAGCCGCCGCCGAGCTTGTGATCCCGAAAAAAGAGGACCTCATACAGAGGATTGAGAGCGCCCGCCTCAGGCTAAAGGGCGCGCTGACAGGGATGGTAGAGGCGTGGGAGGCCAATCTCGACCGCCTCCAAGAGAGCCGTATCTTCAAACAGCCATTTACCATAATAGAGCAGCTTGCTCAGGAGACAGACGACCTTGCAAAGGGCGCCACTTTGAGGATGGGCCACATACTGAAGATGCGGGAAGGCCTCTTTAAGAACCTCGCAGGCAAGCTGGAGAGCCTGAGCCCGTTCGCCGTGCTCGAGAGGGGCTACAGCATCACGGCGCGGATCCCGTCAGGCGATGCGGTAAAAGACGCCAGGTCGCTTAAAAAAGGAGACAGGGTAAAGACCAGGCTGCGCAGAGGAAGCTTTGTGTGCAGCGTGGAGAGAATAGAGGAGACCCATAAAGATGACAGAGCCTAAATTTGAAGACGCGTTAAAGAAGCTTGAGAAGATCGTTGAAGAGCTCGAGGGAGGAGACCTCTCGCTTGACGAATCTCTCGCGAAGTACGAAGAGGGCATAAAGCTCTCTTGCCTGTGCGCGAAGAAGCTTGAGACAGCGAAGAACAAGATAGAGACCCTTATAAAAACGAGCGAAGGAAAGTTCGCGCTTAAACCTTTTGACGAATCGGGCCTCGATAGCGTCGCGATAAAGAAAGGCAGGACGAAAAGGAGCAAGAACGACGATGGCAGCTCCTTATTTTAAGTATGAACCCCGCTAGACTTCAGCATCCGGCGGGATATGGGGCAAGATGAAAATGTATAACTACGGGAAAGTCTAACGGGATGAAAAAATCTAACGGTACAAAGAAGAAACTACTCGACGGCATAAATACGCCGGATGATCTAAGGAAGTTACGCGTAGAGGATCTTCCCGCCCTGGCGGGCGAGATACGCAAAGAGATCATAGAGACCGTCTCCGGATCCGGCGGCCATCTTGCCTCGAGCCTCGGAGCGGTGGAGATCGCTATAGCGCTCCATTATGTCCTGGACACGCCCAATGATACAATAGTATGGGATGTCGGCCACCAGGCGTACGCTCATAAGATCCTTACGGGCAGGAGAGACAGGTTTAGGACGATAAGGCAGCTGGGAGGGTTGAGTGGTTTCCCGCAGAGGAGAGAGAGCGAATACGATCCATTCACAGTGGGCCACAGCTCCACGTCGATATCGACGGCCTTGGGACTTGTGGCGGCCCGCGAGATAAAGGGGTCCAAGGGCAAGGTCGTCGCCATGATAGGGGACGCGGCGCTCGCCGGAGGGATGTCTTTCGAGGCGCTCAACCACGCCGGCCACCTCAAAAAAGACATTCTTGTCATATTGAATGACAACGAGATATCCATATCCAAGACAATAGGGGCCCTTTCAGGCTATCTAAACAGCATAATTACCAACCCGATATACAACAGGTTCAGAAAGCAGATGCAGGGTATTGTAAGGGGGATCCCGGTACTGGGAAAGAGGGCGCTCGGCGCGGCAAGGCGCTTTGAAGAGGGCCTCAAGAACCTCCTCGTCCCGGGCATGATCTTCGAGGAGCTGGGCTTCAGGTATTTCGGGCCCATAGACGGCCACGATACAACGACTATAATAAATACGTTAAGGAATATTATCCCGCTAAATGAGCCGATACTCCTGCATGTCCAGACGAAGAAAGGCAAGGGTTATAAGTTTGCCGAAAAGAACCCGGAAGCGTTCCACAGTACAGGCCCCTTCGATCCCAAGACAGGCGAGAAGGCGAAGCCCAAGGGCAGAAAGCATTCTACTTATACAGAAGCCTTCAGCAGAAAGATCGTGGAGCTCGCCAGGCGCGACAAGAGGATCGTGGCCGTAACGGCCGCGATGCCTGACGGTACTGGGCTAGCCTCATTCGCGAAAGAGTTTGGGGATAGGTTCTTCGATGTCGGGATCGCAGAGGCCCACGCGACGGGGTTCGCGGCCGGCCTGGCTAAAGAGGGGCTTAGACCGGTAGTCGCTATATACTCGACCTTTTTGCAGAGGGCGTACGATCAATTGATACACGATGTCTCTTTGCAGGGTCTTCCGGTACTCTTCTGTATCGACCGGGCTGGGCTTGTCGGCAGCGACGGCCCGACCCACCACGGTGTCTTTGATATAGCCTACCTTAGGCACATCCCGGATATGGTGGTCATGGCCCCCTCCTCTACAAAGGAGCTTGAGGCTATGATGGAGTTTGCCCTAACCTTGGACCGGCCGGCGGCGATAAGGTACCCGAGAGGGAATTCAGGCATCACTATGCCTGTTTCTGATATAAGACTGGGCAAGTTCGAAAGGATCAAGAAAGGAAAAGAGATCGCGCTGATCGCCTTTGGGAGCATGGTGGCCCCGGCCCTTGAAGCATCCGAGAGCCTGAAGAAGTTTCACATAGACGCGGAAGTCATAAATGCCAGATTCGTCAAGCCGCTCGATGAAGAGATGTTGGAAGAGACGCTTTCGCGCGTGCGGAAGGTAGTAACTATAGAAGAAGGGGTCATAAGCGGCGGTTTCGGCAGCGCGATAGCCGAATTTATAGAGAGGAAGAAGATAAAGAATATCACCCTGGAGATGATAGGCCTGCCCGATGAGTTCGTGGAGCACGGAGCCAGGACGGAGCTGTTGAACAAGTATAATTTAAGCGCAGAAGGAATAACAAACCTGATAAGGACGGAATTATTATAACACCAACATATGTCATCCCGGTTTTTGCCACTGTGTAAGGCAGGCAAAATACCGGGATCAAGGATGTGAGGCAATCATGACAGAAGAGAAAAAAGTAAGGGTGCGATTCGCGCCGAGCCCCACGGGGTACCTCCATATAGGCAGTGCCAGAACGGCGCTCTTCAACTGGCTCTTCGCCAGGTCGAAGAAAGGGGCGCTAATACTCAGGATAGAGGACACCGACAGGAAGCGCTCAAAGAAGATCTACTTGAAAGAGATATGTGAATCCCTCAAGTGGCTGGGGCTCTCCTGGGACGGCAAGCCATACTATCAGAGCAAGAGGGGCCGCCTCTATAAGATGTGCGCCAAAGAGCTTTTAAGCCAGGACAAAGCGTACAAGGTGAAAGGCGGCGCCGTTACTTTTAGGATGCCCAAGACAAAGATAGTGGTAGAAGACATGGTGCGCGGCCCCATAGAATTCGATATGGCGCTCGAAAATGATATCGTCATAATGAAATCTGACGGCAACCCCACATACAACTTTGCCTGCGTCGTTGACGATATCGAGA
>JBDRDE010000222.1:0-5031 GCA_043821065.1 Candidatus Omnitrophota bacterium | reverse complement strand
CGCCCATAAAAGAGTTTCATGGATGTATTGGGCTTCGGAGGGATAGTCCCTACGAAGCCAAACTTACATCTTTCAATAAGCTCGGCGAAGTAGGACACGGGTAAAAAAATCGGTCGAGCAAGCAACACCGAAAAGCTTAGGTGTTACTCGCCGGTGAATTGGGCTAGGATATCTCTATGGCGCGGTGATGTGTCGAAATCTATGAGGACTATCTGCTGCCAGGTGCCGAGCTGGAGCTTCTTATTTATGAACGGGACCTGCAGTGATGGCCCGAGTAAAGAGGCCCTTACGTGCGAATGGCCGTTAAAATCTCCCCACGTCCTTGTGTGGGCGTATTCCATCTCCTTGGGTATTAGCCGCTCAAAGGCTTCTTTCATGTCGTTGACGAGATTGGGCTCGTATTCTATAGTTGTCAGAGAACCGGTCGATCCGCGCACAAAGAGCAGGATGCTGCCGTTTGATAGGCCGCTCTCTTCTAATAAGTCTTCGACATTAGAGGTGATATTGATTATGTCCGTCTCGCCTTTTGTCTTGACGGCTATCTCTTTGTGGAGGATCTTCATTTATCCTTGGGGAGATGTTGCTCTACATACTGAGCGATAAGCTTGCTGTCTGCCGGGCTCATATCATCAAAATAGATCGCTACGTCGTACGATTGGACGCGGCCGTCTGCCATGACTGGATGTGTCCTTACCACGGTCCCTTTGCATTCGATCTTCTTGTCTGTCTTGCCTTTTTTGACGCGGTTAGGGATAAGGAGGGTGAGGACGACCTTTGATAGTAGCGGTAGCGGTTTATCAGTCTTGCAGTACGCGCCTGAAGAGGTGATATTGATCGTTTTTGTGACGATAGATGTATCCTTGTCCTGGATCTTTAAGGGGACAGAGAGCACTACCTCGCTATTATCTTTTATATCAGACATGTCTTTTAAGCCTTTCTGTTCTTTTAGCCGGGCGGCCATCTCAGCTTTCTTCCTCCCAGAAGATGCACGTGTATATGGAACACTTCTTGTCCGGCGTCTTTACCGCAGTTTATGACCAGCCTATATCCGGATTCTGTCAGGCCCTTTTCTTTGGCTATCTTGCTTGTCGCCATGATGAGGCGCGCGGTCAATGCGGAATCGCCATCATCTATATTCGATATCTTCTCAATATGCCGCTTAGGTATTACTATAATGTGAATAGGCGCCTGTGGCTTTATATCATCAAAGGCGACTGTCTCTTCGTCTTCGTACACGATGGCGGCCGGTATCTTTTTCTCCGCGATCTTGCAGAACAAACATTCTTTTTCCATGTCAGCTTATTGTGATCAGTTCGTAGTCTAAACTGCCCAATCCGATGCTTGAGGCGTATTCCAGCTGTATGCGCCAGTCGGTTTCGGGATAACCTTCTTTTAGTCTATCACACTCGGCTTTTTTTATCAAGATATCTGTTGTCGCCTTATCTATCGCCACCGGGTCTGATGAGGCAAGTATGCCTATGTCCTCGATAATCCTGGGATCGTCTTTCGCCATGCAGTCGCAATCTTTTGTTATTTTTATAAGAAAATTCATAAATCCCTTCTTCTTCCCCAGAAGCGCTGCGTAGCAGTATTCAACCATCTTCTCCTGAAGGTTTTTCAGGTCTTCATTCCATTTGATATCTATGGCGCCTTCCCTGCACGCGACAGTGCATTCGCCGCAGCCGACACACTTCTTCTTATCTATGTGGGCCTTCTTCTCCCGCATGGTGATCGCGCTGGCCGGGCACCATTTTATGCAAACACAGCATCCTACACACCGTACCTCAGCTACTTCAGGTAGTACGCTTTCGTGTTGCTGTAGTTTTCCTGCGCGGGAAGCGCAGCCCATCCCTATGTTCTTGATGCACGCCCCTAATCCGGTCTGGCAGTGGCCTGTTACATGGGCGAGACCGAGGATGTAATCGAAGTCCAGGACTCCTGAAGCGACTTTTGCTTCTTTCAGGTGTTTCTTATCTATCTTTACGCTTACGAAGTCGCGCCCGGTTACGCCGGCGTTTATGATGATCGGGACACCAATCTTGTCGTGGCAAAACCCGTGAGAGCGCGCTAGGTCCAGATGCGATAACGTGTTCGATCTAGCGCCGACATAGATAGTATTGGTCTCGATAAGCGCCGTGTGTTTTGCGCGTGAGGCACAGAGAGAAGCTATCTCTTTTACTATACCCGGCTTTATAAAACCGGTGTTATCTTTTTCTCCAAAGTGAAGCTTGATACCTGCAAAATCCTTATCACTTAACTCAGACAGTATTCCGCTCTCTTCCGCAAGGCGCTTGGCCTTATCCGCCAGCCTGGTTTCTCCCTCTTCGCCTCTAGCCTCTATGAAATAGACACTACTCTTTTTTTTCGTATCAGACATGTTTTTTACCCGCTACCATGTTCTTGAGAGTCCCTATCTTCTCTATTGAAACCTCGACCACGTCTCCCGGCTCCATGGGGCCTACGCCGCCTGGCGTCCCGGTGGCTATCACATCACCCGGCAGGAGAGTGCATATTTTCGATATAAAACTTACGAGCTCATTAGGTTTAAAGAGGAGGTTTCTCGTATTGGAGGACTGCTTAACTGTTCCGTTAAGGGTCAACTTGAGATCGAGGTTGTCCGCCGATATATCTGTTGCGATAAAAGGGCCTATCGGGCAGAATGTATCGAAAGACTTGGCCCTTGTCCATTGACCATCTGCCTTTTGAAGGTCCCTGGCGGTCACATCGTTTAACGCTGTGTATCCCAATATATAATCAGCGGCTGACCCTGCTTCTATATCCTTGCAAAACTTTCTTATCACTATAGCGAGCTCTGCCTCATAATCGAGTCTTTTGACGCATGCGGGGTAGATTATCTCATCTAGCGGACCGATCACGGATGTTGAGGGTTTAATAAAGATCAGTGGCCGTTCGGGCATGCCCATATGGAGTTCTTTGGCGTGATCTCTATAATTCAATCCTACCGCTACTATTTTGGTGGGGGCGCAAGGTGCGGCCAGCCTTACATTATTTAAAGAAAGGGTCTCTCCTGTTGGTATGTGATCCTGATCGAATAGAGAGCCCTTGAGCGCCTCTATCTTGTCATGTTGGACTAGTCCGAGGCGGGTATCGTTATCTGTCTTAAACCTGCACAACAACACTTCAGAGATCCTCTTTTGAGGCCGGCGCGGGGTTGCTACTGGCCGCTCTCTTGCGGAGCCTTCTCTTTCTCAGCCTTCTCTTGTTCCGCCTTCTCTTTAGCGGCTTTCGCCTCTTCTTGCTTCGCGGTCTTCCAGCAACCTTTCGCGCAGAAGTATTTGTTGTTCCGGTAGTACCAGCTCTTCCTGCTTAATTGCTTGCCGCACTTGGAGCACGCGGTTGGTTTCTCTATCTTTGGGGCTTCCTTCTTGGCGGACGCCTGAACTTCCGGCGCTTGCGGGGTTTCCGGTTTCTTCTCTTCTGGTGCTTTTTCTGGTTTATTTTCTTCCAGCTTAGCTTCTTCTGGTTTTTTCTCTTCCGACTTTTCTTCTTCCTGTTTTGGCGGTTCTTTTGTCTCTGGCTTAGGATGATCCTGCGGTTCGTTTTTAGGCTGCTCTTCTTTTTGTTTCTCCTGATCCATGTTCGTCCTTTCTGACAATATTTTTTAATTTTAACCACTGTTGATATGAGTATTCAAGTATTCTTCCTCTGTCCGCCCGTGTTATGGCTTCGAGTTTTACGCCCACATCAAAAACGTTCCTTTTGTTCTTGGCGACCCAGATTACCGTGCCTTGCGCTATTACAGGAAAGTTGTCGCCCGGGATATCGAACTGCATCTTAAGGGTCTGGTCTTTACCGAGCTGTGTATCTGCCGCGAAGGCCACACCTTCTCTGCTCACGTTTTTTGTCCTGCTCCAGCCCTCTGCGCTATCTCTATCTGAGGCATATTTAATATTAAGGGGGGCATCAAACCTGAAAAATTTACGCCTGTCTTCCACGTGTCACCTCCTCAATAAGACCTGTATTTAGAACTTCTTCTGTGAATGGCCGCATTGATTCCGCACGCACCATACTGTGTGAGTCGGAATTTCTTATGATATTATTATAATATATTAGGCTAGATATAGCAAGAGAATTTTTCGTGTTTTGAGGTAGGTAAAAAATGGGGTAGGTTTTAAACCTACCCCATTTTGGTGAAACTAAACTTGCCTATTAATCATTCAGTCTGGAATACGAATTCAGGCTCTAATATAGGCATATAGTCTTCTGGTAGTGGGAACGGGAATGTAACTACTTCATATACTCCCGCACCGGTCCTTACGATGGTCATCCCTATACCCTTTGCTGTGCCGACTGTGAGGCCGACCAACGGGTTCGTCTCGATGCTTGTGTTATATATGTTCTTTGGGAGTTCCACCCAACCTGTAAGTACGTTCGCTATGCCTCTACCCAGTTTCTTCGCAGGATCCTGCGCGTAAGAAGCTGTGGCGATGCTAAGTATCATCACTAATGCGATGGCGATTACAAGCGCTCTCTTCATTCTTTTTCACCCCCTTCTACTATTATATTATAATTACAATTGCTTTGTTGAAAAAAGTATATCACACGAAAATCGAATTGTCAAGAGCGCTTACTTTGACGAGAGTATATTCTCAACTATATTCGCTAGCTTGGCCTTATCAGCTTTTTTCAGGTCGATAAATTCAATGCCCGTATCGTAGGTGGTATCATTTTTGTTAACGGGATCGGATTTTTTGACCACCCAGACCACGGACCCATTACACCTCAAAGGGCTGTCGCCGTTCTCCAGGAGTATCTCTAGCTCTACCATCTTAAATAGGTCCACATGGTCCTTCAGTATCACGCATATGCCCCCTATTCCGACATTCTCCGTGTGTGTGGTTATGATCTTTGGTATCTCTCCCACGCTCTTTATTGTGATTACACATTTGTAATTTACCCGCGGGAACTTGCGTCGGTTTATTCCGTTCCACATATTTATAGCCCCTTTATAACCGCTTGATATTAGAATAATATTTTACTTAGCTGATTATACACCACTCTTGAGAAAAA
>JBDRDE010000221.1:0-2811 GCA_043821065.1 Candidatus Omnitrophota bacterium | reverse complement strand
CCCGCTCTCCAGTGGAAAAGGCAGGCGTCGTGAAAACAAGAGATACCCGGTAATAATAGCGTTTACTGACGCTATAAAAACCGCGCCCGCGGCAACATCCTTGGAGATACGCGCGAGAGGGTGATGGCCGTCGCTCACGAGGTCTATAGCCAGCTCTATGGAGGTATTTACCATCTCGCTCAGGAGGACAAATGTGATCGCGGCGCAAAGGAGCAGTATGTCGGTCTTTGTGAAATTAAGATATATGGATAATAAAATTATACTGACGGCCGCGAGGAAGTGTATGCGCATATTCCTCTGCGTCTTCATCACGTATATAAAACCTTCTATCGCGCAATTAAAACTCTGGAACAGGTTCTGCCTGTCTTTCATCCCTATACCTTCCCAATGAGGGCCTCTTCGGCCTCTCTCATCTCTCTCAAAGCATCCTGCCCTGTCTCGTCATCATAGCCTAAGAGGTGCAGGGCACCATGTATAAGATAAAGCTTAAGCTCTCTCTTTATTGTCGATCCAAACCTCTTGGCCTGGCGCCGGGCCGCGTCCAGCGATATGACTATATCACCGAGATACCCCCGGCTGCCTTCTATCTCTCTGCCTTCCCTGGCGCTGAAGGCGAGGACATCCGTAAGCCTCTCCCGCCCCCTGTATTCCAGGTTGAGCTTCTTTATCTGGGCGTCGGTGACATACGTAACGGTCAATCCCTCCGGGGACTCGCGCTCGGACTCAAAAACTTTTTTTATTATTCTTCTTATTAAGCGGGTCTCTGGGATTCGCCTTCTGGTCAGGTTTATTACCGTCACTCTTGAGACCGCGCGATTTATCTTTTTCTTCTTCATTCGGGTACTCTACCCTCGTGTGGAACATGGCGTTAAGGATCCTGACAAAGGCCTCCGAGATCTTGTGGAGATCTTTAAGCGTGAGATCGCATTCGTCGAGCTGGCCGTCAATAAATTTATTATTGGTTATGCGCTGCACAAGCCCCTGCACGCGCGAAGGGGTCGGGTTTGTCAGGGTCCTGCTTGAAGCCTCTACAGAATCGGCTAAAAGGACTATAGCGGCCTCTTTAGACTGCGGCCTCGGCCCGGGGTACCGGAAGGCCTCTTCTTTGATATCATTTTCGTTCTCCACCCTCTCAAGCGCGCGCTGGTAAAAATAATAGATAAGGCCGTTGCCGTGATGCTGCGCTATAAAATTTATTAGCGCCTGGTTAAGCTTATGCTTTCGCGCCAGATCGATGCCATCTTTGACGTGGTTTATTATTATCAGCGCGCTCATTGAGGGCGTGAGATTCTCGTGTCTCGAATTCTTAGGCTCACCCTCGTTCTCGCTGAAGTACTCCGCCTTCTCTATCTTGCCTATATCGTGGTAGTACGCGCCCACTCTGGCCAAAAGCGTATTCGCGCCTATAGCGTCAGAGGCGTTCTCCGCAAGATTGCCCACGATGAGGCTGTGGTGGTATGTGCCCGGCGCCTTTGTTGCCATCTCTTTTAAGAGCGCGTGATTAAGGTCTGAGAGTTCGAGAAGCGTTATGTCTGTCGGGATCTTAAATATATATTCGAGTATCGGCAGGAAGCCGTACGCCAGAAAGAACGAAAGTATGCCGTTGAGCATGCCCAGCCCCGCTTCCGGGATAAAATGCTGGGGCTCTATATTGTTCAGGAAATTGAGCGCGGTTATGGTGCAGGCATTTGCGGCGCCCACCAGGCATCCCGCTATGAGCAGCTTCGAGCGCCTCCTCACTTTCCTCACAGAGTATATAGCGACAGAGCTGCCTATGAACATAACTACCATCAGTCCGAAATTATTGCCCGTGATGACGCCGATAAAGATAGCTATCACCACCGTAAATATGAAAGCGGAGTTTGCGTCCAGAAGTATCGCTATCAGCATCGAAGCGCTCGCCAGCGGTATCATGTAGCTGCTTAATGGAGAATTTGTGATAGCCTGCGCAGTGATTACGATAAAGAGGATAGACATCGATATCAACAATAGGTTCTTATTGTCATGGAATATCTTCGATTCGTAGAACCTTAAGTGTAAGATAGTTATTACAAGGAAGATCACCAAGAGCAGCGCTATCCCTACCAGATAGAAGAACCTACCCCCGATCTCGCGCATCTTCTCAAGCTGCAAAAGCATCTTGAGGTGCTTCTTGCCAACCTTCGCGCCTTTACCTATAAGTATCTCGTTCTTCTTTACCACCGCCTGCTTGTAGATCTTGGGGACCTTGTCCAGCACCTCCTGCCTGCGCTTCTCTGTCTGCTCATTGCTGTACTGCAAGTTTGACGCCATCAAGGCCTTCATGATCTCGATCGAGGCCCCTCTGATCTGGGCCTCTTTAGGGATGCCTTCAATAAAGAGAGAGTCGCCTTTTGACCAGAGATCATCAAGCGTATAAAGGTCCCGGACCGCGGACTCACGCTCAGCTGAGTCAATAGAGTTGACGATCGAGATAGTATCTATCCCTTCTTTGAGAAGTGACGCCTTGTCACTCGCGCTCAATACACCGTCTTTCAGATAGCGGCGCACCATCTTTAATATACCCTCTTTTACGGATAGCGCATTCTTCTCTCTTATAAGGCTTGCATAGGTACCGGTTGATAGAGAGAGGTCCGACAGCCTCTCAAGCTTCTTTACTTTCTCATCTATGCCCAGGGACTCTTCGAGCGTTTTGCTCTCCTCGACATTCGAGAAGAAGGCCTCCAGCCTCTGCATCACGCCCTCTTCTATCAGCGGGTTAATTATATAAATAAGCTTTATACCCTTGACGGCCTTGGCCTCGGCCTCATCCATCTTCTCTTTATCGATATC
>JBDRDE010000220.1:0-10618 GCA_043821065.1 Candidatus Omnitrophota bacterium | reverse complement strand
AGCGAAGCTATAAGCGAAGATATAGACAAGATCATAAAGTTTGTCAACCCTGAAGAAGAAGAGACCGAGCAAACATAAATCGAATAGGTGCTATGTGGTATTGTCCTTTAAAGAGAGAAGGCGTTTCGTAAGGCACCCTATATGTTACCCTCTGGAATTCGAATACGCGCCAAGGAAGATCATCGAGAGGAGCAGGACGGTCGATGTCAGCGAGGGAGGCTTGCTCTTCCTGTCCAAGCGCAATCTCCAATCAGGGAAGACGATAATATTAAAGATGCCACTGCAGAACAGGCTCTTTAGGGTCAAGGCAAAGGTCGTCCATGTCCAGCAGGACAGAGAGAACCCCAAGCTGTATAATATCGGGGTCTCTTTCTATCGCCACTCAGACGCTTTCGAGGTGAAGCTGGTAGAACAGATCTATTTAATGGACGAGTACAGGGCGCTCAGGGCGATTCAGCTTGGCCGTGAGGTCAGTTTTAAAGAGGCGTCCCTGGAATGGGTAAGGAAATACGCCAAGAAGTTCGATGATCTGTTCTGGGGGCAGGATCAAAGGCAACCACAGAAGCCCTCTCATTAACCTCGCATAATAGCTGCCTTTCAATCATACGGTGCCACATTACATTATGTCAATATTTGTCATTATGTAATGTGGCACCGCTATGTGTGGCACCGCGAAGCTAATATATTTGTCAAAATTATAATATTATGTTATACTTTCTCTGAGTAACAACATAAAGGCCATAAAATGACGCAAAAGATTTTGATCGGCCAAATGCTTATCAGCCACGGCCTGATAACTGCTGAACAGCTCGAGGCAGGGCTGCGCGAGCAGAAGAAGCACGGCGGCTACATCGGTAAGAACCTGATAAAGATGGGGTTCCTCACAGAGGACCAATTCTGTCCCGTCCTGGCCGAGCAATTGCGTATTGAGTTTTTACGGATAAGGGATATCGATATATCCCCCGATGCCATAAAGGCCATTCCCGCCAAGTTCGCATCGCACTATAAGTTCATCCCGATAAGACTTGACGGCGATCTCTTGACCATAGGCTTGAACGACCCAACGGATATACAGACGATCGACGATATAAAACTCGTCATCGGTTATCAGCTGAATCCTATTCTTGCTACGGAAGAGGATATAATAGACGGGATCAAGAAGTATTACGGTGTCGGCGCTGACACTATGGAGAAGATAATATCCACGACCCAGCAGGACGAGCCGGGATCGACTGAGGTCCAGGCGACACAGGATATCGGCGAGACGGCCGAGGACGCCTCTATAATAAAGTTCGTGAATCAGATACTCCTGCAGGCGTACAGGGATCACGCTACAGACATACATATAGAACCTTTCGAGGACGAGCTCAAGGTGAGATACAGGATCGACGGCATCCTGTATGACACGACTATCCCGCCGAGCATAAAACATTTCCAGTCCGCTATAGTCTCCAGGGTGAAGATCATGTCCAATATGAATATTGCCGAGCGCCGCCTGCCGCAGGATGGACGGATAAAAGTGAAGGTGGGCCAGGAAGAGCTCGACCTGCGTGTTTCGATATTACCAACGCCTCATGGAGAGACCGTTGATATTCGCATATTATCTACCGCGATGCTCTATGATCTGGCTAAGCTGGGGTTTCTTGAGAACGACCTCAAGATCATCGAAGAGATAATAATGCGGCCGCACGGCATTATATTCGTCACAGGGCCGACCGGTTCCGGGAAGACAACAACCCTATATGCGTGCCTCAACAGGATAAACTCTAAGGAGAAGAAGATACTGACCATAGAGGATCCTATAGAGTATCAGCTAAAGGGGATCACGCAGGTGCAAGTACAGCCCAAGATCGGTCTCACGTTTGCCACGGGCCTGCGCTCCATGCTCAGACATGACCCCGATGTGATGATGGTAGGAGAAGTCAGGGACTACGAGACCGCTGAAATAGCTATACGTGTATCTCTAACCGGCCACCTGGTCTTCAGCACCCTCCACACGAACGACGCCGCCGGCGGGTTCACGAGGCTCTTGGATATGGGCGTAGAACCTTACCTGGCTGCCTCAAGCATTGAATGCTTCGTTGCCCAGAGGCTGATCCGCCTCATATGCGCTAATTGCAGGACAAAGATAAAGCCTTATCCGGCGCTTGCCCAAGAGTTCGGTGTCAGCGCGGCTGAAATAAATAAAATAGATCTATATGTGGGCAAAGGCTGTGACGAGTGCAAGTTCACAGGTTATAAGGGCAGGACCGCCATCTATGAGATACTTGTTATGAACGACTCTTTGAGAAGCCTTGTGCTTAGCAGGGTGTCGGCCGACCAGATAAAAGAGAAGGCTCTCTCCTCGGGCATGAGAACGCTCAGAGACGACGGCTGGATAAAGATAAAGATGGGACTCACCACGCCAGAGGAAGTGCTAAGGGTCTCGGAAGAGAGTTAGAGATGACTCAATTTGTATATAAAGCAAAGAAGGGGCCCACGGAGATAGTCGAGGGGACCATAGAAGCGCCGAGCGAATCATCCGCCCTTACAAAGATATCGCAATTAGGCTACTTTCCTCTATCGATCCATAAAGAAGGTGAAAAGGGGACCGCTACGTCCTCAGCGGTCAAACTTTTTAAGAGGATCAGGCTCCACGACATATCGGTCTTCAGCCGACAGCTTTCAGACCTTCTCGATTCGGGCCTTACGCTGCTCAATAGCTTAAATGTTATCTACCAGCAGACCGAGAACAGACATTTCCGGGCCGTTATCAGGGATATACGCGATCAGGTAAGGGACGGAAGGCCGTTCTCAGAAGCGCTTAAGAGACACCCTAGTGTATTTTCCAATCTGTATGTCTCAATGGCCAGATCCGGAGAGACGGGCGGGATGCTTGAAAATATACTGGACCGCCTCGCCGGTTTCTCGGAAGCCCGCGAAAGGCTGCAAACAAAGGTCAAGTCGGCGCTGGCTTATCCCGCCGTGATGGCAAGTGTAGGCATGATCACAATAATAGTCCTTATAACCTTCGTCATACCCAAGATCGTCACCATGTTCGAGGATCTTGGACAATCTCTTCCGGTCCCAACTGCTGTGCTTGTGAGTATAAGCGGTTTCACGGTAGACTATTGGTATATCATCCTAGGGTTTATCGTACTATTCATTTTTATATGGAGCCGCATAGCCAAGACAAAAGAAGGGCGCCTGGCAATTGATACCATAAAGATGGGCTTACCTGTGATCGGCGAGCTTGACAGAAAATCAGAGATAGCCAACTTTGCGCGTACGCTAGGGACACTGCTTCAGAACGGCGTACCTATACTGGAGGCTCTGGAAGTCGTCTCATCCACCATGCAGAACGCGGTCTTAAAAGATGAGGTGCTCAGGACATATGCAGATGTCAGAGACGGAAAGAGTCTCTCAAAGAGCCTTTCTAATAAGAGGTACTTTCCGATCTTCGCTACGAACATGATGGCCATAGGCGAAGAAGGCGGGAGCCTGGAAAAATCTCTCTTCAAAGTAGCCGACTCATACGAAAGAGAGACCGATAACGTGATAAGGACGATGACCTCACTTTTAGAGCCCCTCTTGATACTTAGTATGGGCCTTGTTGTGGGCTTTATTGTGGTCTCTATGCTTCTTCCTATATTCCAGATAAATATCATAGCGAGATGATCTGCGCGCGCACTTTTTTATTGCTAACATTTAATATATTATATATACTGTATGCTGCTTATATAATAAAGGGGGATTTGATGAAACGCGATAGAGGCTTTACTTTGATAGAGCTTATGCTTGTGGTCATAATAATCGGCGTACTCAGCGCCATGGTAGTGCCGAGGCTTGTGGGAAGAAGTGAACAGGCCAGGACGGCCGCGGCCATAGCGGATATAGAATCTAATATCTCAGTAGCCCTTGATTTATATGAATTAGATAATGGCTCCTACCCGCCGGAGCTTGACGGTCTCATGCGCGAGTCTTCGCCTACTCCGCCCAATTGGAACGGGCCCTATCTTAAGAAGAAGCCGAAGGACCCGTGGGGCGAAGAGTATCAATACAAATTTCCCGCAGAGCACAATAAGGGATCATACGATCTCTGGTCTTACGGAAAAGACAGGGTTGCAGGTGGAGGCGATGACGTTGCTAATTGGGAGGAGACCGAGTAACAAAGGCTTCACCCTAATAGAACTTATACTCTTAACTATCATAATAGCCGCGCTCGTGGCCGTATCTACGCCGCAGTTCAGAAGTACCTTCGCTACACTCAAATTGAAAGAATCCTCTTACAATCTGGCCAAGCTCATAAATTTCGTCCAGGAGAGGGCGATAGTCGAAGGCGTCCAGTATAAGCTTATGCTGGACACGAGTGAGGGGCGCTATTACTTCCTGAGATTCGACGATACCAAAGGAGAGGGCGCCTTTGTGCGCCCGGAGGATAGACTCGGAAAGATATTCACCCTGCCCAAAGGGATGGCACTTAAGTCGGATAAAAACGAGATACACTTCTACCCGGACGGCAGAAGCCAGGAAGCTGTCATAACACTCACGAGCGATAAGAGGCGCGTGGAGATGCGCGTAAAAGGAAGGTTGGGATATGTTGAGATCCCCGGCGGTAAATAAGAAGAGCGCGGGTTTCTTGCTGCTCGAGGTGCTTGTCAGCATAACCGTCATAGCTGTCGGCCTAGTCTACATAGTCAGGTCGTTCTCAAGCTCTTCGCGCGCTATCGAGACGGCCGCTCACTACTTAAAGTCCGTCTCTTTTCTTGAAGAGAAGCTTTGGGACCTGGAGGCCCGAAAAGGCGTCGAGAGAGGCAGGGAGACGGGGAGATTCGAGTCAGACGAGAACTATTCCTGGAAGACAGAGATAGAAGAAGCGAAAGAGATACCTATCAATAAAGTCGGCATAGAGGTCGAATGGGCAGGCACGATCAGAAAACAGAGAGTCTCTCTTGAGACTTGCATGTGGAATTATGAAGAAGAGTAGATCCGCGTTCACACTGTTGGAGCTCTTATTGGCCGTGACCATATTCGCCATAATCGCGACCGTGTTATATTCTACCTTCAACGCCGGAATGAAGATATTGCGAAGGTCCGAAGAGCTTATGAAATACCACCAGGACATAAGGCTCGTCATGGATGAGATCGCATTGGATCTGCATAACTGCCTCCTGACGGAACTTTCTGAGGCCTCTTCAACCGAGGCCGCTTTACCGGAAGGATATGGCGAGTCCGAAGAAGAGCCCATATACTATTTTAAAGGGGAGGCAAAGAGCTTCAGTTTTGTAACTCTCAAAGAGGTCTTTACCCAAAACGGCATGAGGCGCGGCACATGTAACGTTACATACTCGCTTAAAGGCGGCGACAGCGGCAGTCTAGTCCGTCTGGACAAGTCCCAATCTGCGGGTTTTGCATCTAGTGGAGAGGGCGGTGAGACACTCTTGACAGGGGTAAACGACATAGAGGTCTCATACAGCTACGCGCCTGAGGATGAAGAAGGGCCGACTCTCTGGCTCGATAACTGGGAGCAGGAAGAGAAGGTCCCTCTCGGGGTGAAGGTAAAATTAAAGCTAAAAGGATTAGGCAGCGTCCAGGAAGTCACAAAGACAGTCTTTATAGATGTCGGCGTCTTGGGCATACAAGAAGAGGACCTGGCTGAATCAATACCAGGAATAAGCAGATAGAATGGTAAACAAGCGCGGGACCATCCTCATAGTCACAACTTGGATACTAGCCATATTGACACTATTTACGGTCGGGATAGGCTTCAGGGTCGGCCTTGAGCTGAAGCTGACAGGGTACAAGTTGGACAGGCTGAAGGCGCGATATATAGCCAAGGCCGGTATAAAGATGGCCATAATAGAGAAGTGGAAAGAGTATGTTGAAGGCAAGTCGGTCGGCGTAGACGCCTTCAGCGAATCCTGGGCCAACAACGCCGAGTACTTTAAGAAGGCGCAGTTGGGCGCTGGGACGTTCACTTTAAGCTATAAGCCCGGAGAATACGACAGGTCTGACAGAGAGATAATATTATACGGCCTGGAAGACGAGTCGAGCAAGATCAACATAAACAACACGAAGGCCTTAAGCACCTTGAGGAACCTCCTTTTACAATACAATATAGAGCTGGAAGAGGCTGAGAATATTGTAGCCGCTATTGAAGACTGGAGTGATGAGGACGACATACCTAAGAGTGCCGGGAGCGCTGAAGATTCTTATTATCAGACACTCGAAGCGCCTTATGCTACTGGCGGCAGGAGCTTCGCCTTCGAAGAAGAGCTCCTCCTGGTAAAAGGCATAACGGAAGAGATATTTTACGATAAGCTAAAAAAGCATATCACAGTATTCGGTGACGGCAGGATCAATATAAACACTGCCGGCGAAAAGGTCTTAAGCGCCGCGTTCGGGATTGGTTATCCTGAGCTGGCTTCGAAGATACTGGATTACAGAAAAGGCGTCGATGGAAATGTGGGGAGCGATGATGACAGGTGGTTCTCGTCAGGTGAATCCGTCATCGATAGAGGCGAGAGGGGCTTGGTAGAGGTTAAAAGCTTGAACGACGAGAGCTGGTATGGTAATATATTTGGCATAACCGATAACGAATACAAGAGGATGAAGGAACTCGTCGGAGGCGAGGGACTGCTGTCCACAAGTTCCGATCACTACAGGGCAAGTTGCGTCGCCAGGGTCAATAAGGTAAAGAAGACCGCAACGACGGTCTTTCAATTCAATAAACCGGGAGCGGTAAGGCAGTCCGATTTTACCGATGAGATACCGCCTCCCGATCTGACCTATCTTTACTGGCACGAAGAGAGATAAGGGGAGATGGCGTTCAAGAAAAGAGAGTCGATAAGTGTATTCGAGATCGAAGAAGGGCATATAAAACTTGCGCTGGTCACCGTTGATGAGACAGGCCCTAAGCTGCGCAGGTTGGTATCTATAAATGCCAGGGATAAGACCCCTTCAGGCCTCTCAAATGCGGTCAAAAAGTTAGCGGTTGAATACAAGCTCGCAGGAAACCGCACTATTGTAAATATCCGTAGATATAAAGTCACAGTAAAGAACCTCAAACTCCCATCGACAAACCCTACTGAGATAGAGAGCATGGTAGCCCTACAGGCAGCCAAGCAGCTGCCTTTTCCGCCTGATAAGATCATCTCAAGCTACAGGATATTAGGCAGAGACCCGCAAGGATATTCGGATATCATGATGGCCCTT
Source organism: Candidatus Omnitrophota bacterium (assembly GCA_043821065.1). Taxonomy (GTDB): domain Bacteria; phylum Omnitrophota; class Gorgyraeia; order JABMRJ01; family JABMRJ01; genus JAZFTF01. The sequence goes on along the minus strand of JBDRDE010000220.1, from coordinate 3,424 downwards.
CTGCACCGCAACTTTATCGATATGACGCTTAGTGTCTTCAATCAGGCGGGCTTGGACGTGGAGAGGCTTGCCCTAAGCTCGGAAGCCCTCAATCTATGGCACAGCGCCAGGCAAAAACCTGAAGGGGAGAGGTCCTGCGTCTGCCTGATAGACCTAGACGCGTCATCTATGGAATTACATATAATAAGAGGCGATTCACCCGACTTTACACGCGCGATCACATTCTCCCCGCAGGATGACGTTGCAAGAAGGCTTCTGGATGAGACAAGAATGTCATTCCTTACATTCAAGAAGGCTTATCCTGGCGCGGAGATAACAAAACTTGTCCTTACGGGCAGGCGTTCGGTCTTAGATAGAGAAGCCCCCCTACTCAAAAAGGGGCTCGGTCTGCCGATGGTCTTTTCTGATTCACTAAAGCAATTTCCAAAGACAAAAGACGCGGCCCTGCCGGGCGCCAATGAGCTCTCGAACGAATCTTTCACCGCTCTCGCGGCTCTGGGGTTTTACGCGGATAGCCTGCAGTTCAACTTTATCCCCAGCGAGATAAAGCTTAAAAAGATATCCAAGATCCTTAAGGAGAGTCTTGTTGTAACGGTCTCCCTCTCTCTGTGCATCGCGATCGGCCTGGGTGGGATCCTGCTCAAGAGTTTTATGGATAAAAAACGCCATCTGGCCGTTATACAGAAGAAGTTATTGGAGTCAAGGCCCAAGGTTGAGAAGCTTACGATGCTCAAAAGATCTACCGAGTTAATCAGGAGGCAGACAAACTTGAAGGGTTCTAGTATTGATGTCCTGCGCGAACTCTACACGAACCTGCTTCCCGAGATATCGCTGACAATATTCGATTACCACGACGGAGAGTCATGCCTGCTGAGGGGGTCATCCCAGAAACTCTCGGACGTATTCAAGTTTGTCTCAATATTGGAGGATTCTCCTTATTTTGAGAACGTAAAGGTACGTTACGCCACAAAGAGGATAATCGCCAAGCAAGAGTTGACGGATTTCGAACTGGTCTGCCAGCTAACAACGACTGTGGTGGAAGAATGATGCTGTCTAAATTTTCCAGTCGCGAGCGGATGTTGATCATCTCGACGGTTACGATCACCGTAGCCACGCTCGTTTACGTATTTGTGATCGAACCGGTCATCGGCGCCTATTCTAAAATAAACCGGCAGATTATATCAAGCACATTAAAGATGGAGAAGGGGTCCCGCCTCCTCAAAAGGGCGCATGAGATAAATGCCGAGTACGCCAAGTACGCCGAACTGATAAAACCCTCCCAATCGGACGAAGAAGAGATAGCTTCGATGCTCAAGGTAATAGAAGTATTAGCACGTGAGAATCAAATATATATCAGGAATATCCGCCCGGAGCCCGTAAAGATGGTAGACTTCTATAAAGAGTATATATTTGAGCTGACCACTGACGCCTCTATCACTGATCTCGGCAAGTTCATATATGATATACAGACTTCCGGGAATCTACTAAGGGTAAAGCGCCTGACTTTGAGCTCGGGCTCGAAGGGCAGAGATAGCCTAAAGGCCGTTTTAGAGATATCCAAACCATTAATGCCTGCCGTAGAACTATAATTCACTCTATCAACTCTCTATGTGTAGAGTAAGCGACTCTGCAACCCTTTTATTAATAGCATCTTAAAAAAAGCATACTGGCTTGACAACTGCAAATTCATCATGTATACTCTCTACAAAGAGAGTGAGTTAACATAGATGAAGACCATATATCTGCTTAAAGATCTTGCTATGAGAACAGGCCTTTCTATATACACTATAAAGTATTACCTAAATATAGGCCTCATTAAAGAGATCGGCAGAGGGCCGGATACGAACTTCAGATACTTTGACGATTCGACCGTAAAGAGGCTCCTGATGATAAGAGAGCTTAGAAAAGACAATATGTCTATCAGCGATATAACAAAGAGGCTGCGGGTCAAGAGATGAGTTATTACGAAGAGTTGGGTCTTACAAAAGAACCCTTTTCCACGAGCCCTGACCCTGAGTTCTTCTACAGGTCCTCGGAGCACAATACCGCCCTGCACAGGCTCGAGATAGCGGTAAGATTAAGGCGCGGGCTAAGCCTTATACTCGGGGATGTAGGTACGGGCAAGACGACGCTGAGCCGGACATTTCTCCAGAGCTTCGATAACGAGGAGAACTATATATTCAAGCTTATACTGGACCCAACCTACAAGTCAGAGTTTCAATTCCTGTCAAGCCTGACAAAGATGTTCGACGTCACCCCCGCGTTCCGTTCGACCCTTGACTACAAAGAGGCTATCGAGAAATATCTTTTCAAAAGAGGGGTCGATGAGAACAAGACGATAATCGTACTTATAGACGAAGGGCAGAAGCTGAACCACTCTTTTCTTGAGATATTAAGAACACTCTTAAATTACGAAACGAACGAATATAAGCTCCTTCAGCTTATAGTCCTGGCGCAGATGGAGCTCCTTCCGAGGATTAAAAGGATAAAGAACTTTTACGATAGGGTCACTATGAAGTATATAATAAATCCCCTGGATGAGTCGGAGACTGAAGAGATGATAAGGTTCAGGCTGATAAAGGCCGGTATGGCAGAGAACAGGGATCTCTTCTCTTCGGAGGCCACAAAGCTGATCTATGAACATACACAGGGATATCCGCGAAAGATCTCTATACTGTCCCACAACGCGCTTGAGCACATAGTAATGTCCGATAAGAGGCTGGTCGATTCCTCTGTTATAAAAGACCTTATCTCGAAAGAGGTGCTATAGTGGCCAAGGAGTTCTCCCCCGAAGAGAAGCTGCTCAACCTGATAAAGAAAAAGAAGAAGGCCCCTCCGCCTCCGGCCGAACAGCCGCTAGGCCCGCCCGCGGTGATGGTCGAACAAAGAGTGGCACCCGCCAGAGAGAGGCCCACAAGATTCACTCGGCCAGCACCCTCTTTCGGCAGCCTGGCGAGCTTGGAGGCCATAAGGACGATGAACGTGGCACTCTTTGCTATGCTCATATTGATCATTTTGTACGTCTTTGTAGACATCTTCCTCATCCCGCCGACAGATATCAGTCTCTCGAGTACCGGCGAAGAGAGGCGCGCAAAGCCGGTCGAGGAGATAGAGATCAAGCCGCATAGTTATTATTCACAGGGGATGAGATCGAAAGAGGTCTTCAGGCCGACGATCGGGCAGGAAGAGCCGAAGAACTTAGAGCCACAGATATTACCCGATGAGATCATTGGAAATCTGGCACTCCTCGGAATAGTCACAGGCGACATACCCCAGGCTATCATCGAGGACAAGAAGCTTCAAAAAAGCATCTTTCTCAAAGAAGGGCAGTCCATTGGGGGTGTATTATTAAAGGCGATAGACGAAGGGTCTGTAACGGTAGTATATAGAGGAGAGGAATTCAGCCTCTCGCTCTGAGGCTGCC
>JBDRDE010000219.1:0-4097 GCA_043821065.1 Candidatus Omnitrophota bacterium | reverse complement strand
GTGGCACTCCTTGCCGATCTGCGTGATCTCTAAAATAACATCCTCACCCGCCCTTACCTTATCGCCCGGCTTTAAAGATAGTAGATCGATCCCTTCTGTTGTAATGTTTTCAGCAAAGTCTCCCGCTTTGACCTTAAGCCCCTTGGCCTGCATCTTCTTTATAGACTCTTGCGCCAAGAGGCTTACCTGCCGCTTTTCCGTTCCCGCGTGCGCGTCACCAAGGATCCCGAAATCCCTTTTCAACATAGCCTTCTCTACGTTGGTCTTCCTCATACCCTTCTCTTTGGATGTAGAAATAGCCTTAATTATGCCCGTCATCTTCTCTTCCTGACATAGGCCCCGCTCTTACCGCCGGACTTTCTGATAAGTCTTATATCGGATATCACCGCGGCCCTATCGGCAAATTTACACATATCGTAGATCGTGATCGCGGAGACGCTCGCGGCGGTAAATGCCTCCATCTCTACACCCGTCCTCGCGATACCCTTGGCTGTAACCAGTATCTCTATCACCCTTCTCTTTATTGAAAACTCTATCGTCACGCTCTCCAGCGGTATAGGGTGGCACAAAGGAATAAGGCCCGGCGTCCTCTTCGCAGCAAGGATCCCTGCGAGCTTCGCGGCCTCCAAGACATCGCCTTTCGGTATCTTCTTCTTCTTTATTGCCGTTATTACTGACGGCTTGAGATAGATCTTTGCCGCAATAGACGCCTCGCGCTCAGATATCTTCTTTTTCGTTATATCTATCATCTTCACCCCGTTAGACCTCCACAAGCTATTTTCGTTCAGCTAAAACACCTGTAACCCATATTTATCCACCCACTCTCGACATAAATATATTCGGTAGTTTGTAATTCTCAAAATTTGTACACCTTTTCGTCAGGAGCTTCTTGTTGATAACCTCTTTTATCTCATATTCGGAAGATCCGCCTCTTAAAAGATCCTTCAAGCGCAATCCCTCTGTTTCGTACAGGCAGATCTTAAACTCGCCGGTTGAGGTGAGCCTCAACCTTGTGCAATCTCTGCAGACCTTTGTGTCTGTCTTTATAAATCCTAAGTTCCCGCCCCCTTCCATCCTATAATAGACTGCAGGGCCGGAATCTATACTCCCTATCTTTTCAAGTTTATACCTTCTTTTACAGACGTCAATAACCTCATCAATGGGGATAAAATGGTCTTCTCTCCACAAGGGGGTGACTTTCATAAATTCTATGAACCTCACGGTAAGCCTCTTCTGCCTGGCAAACTCTACAAAGTCGAGTATTTCATCATCATTTACGCCTCTCATCACAACCATGTTCAGCTTCAAGGGTGTGATATCGAACTCATTCGCTTTATCGATTCCCCTTAAAACGTCACCAAGATATTGGGTTTTCGTTATATTCTTAAACCTATCTTCTCTAAGGGTATCCAGGCTGATATTAATTCTATTGATGCCCGCCCCCTTCAGCTCTTCGGCATAAAAGGAGAGGAGTGAACCGTTTGTCGTAAGATGGACCTCGTTGATACCTTTAACGCTCTTTATGGCCTTTATTAAACCAATTACACCCCTTCTCACCAACGGCTCGCCTCCGGTAAGCCTGACTTTACTTACTCCCAAAGAGCTGAATATCTTTACGAATTCTACGATCTCTTCAAGTGTCATTATCTCTTGGTGCGGCCTGCTGGCTATGCCTTCGGGCGGCATACAATAGCTGCATCGGAGATTGCATCTATCAGTTAAAGATATGCGTAAATAGTCGATCTTTTTGCTTACGCAGTTGTCGGTTGGCATCGATCCAGCTCCTCGGGTGTATTGATATTAATAAAACTCCGATCGCTTACGGCCATTGATATTATATCTTCTTCAATTATCTTTGTCTTAACAAGTTTCAAAAAAGACGCTATCTTAAGATCATTCCTGGATATCGCGCTCTCTATCGGCTTTATGCAGCTCTTTGAATAGATCGAGCATAAAGGCTCTAGCCTGCCCTTATATCGCGGCACTACAGCGTCATGATCTTTGAGTCCAGCCATTATCATTGTATTAATTAAATTCTCATTTAAAAACGGCATGTCACAGGCAACGACAAGATTATATATATTTTTTGAATAAGTCAGTCCTGTATGTATTCCACCCAAAGGTCCCCGGTCCTTCAATATATCAACCCGTGTCTCTATATTGTATTTTGTATAAAGATGCGGGCTATTTGTGACAATGATCGTTTCTTTAAAAATAGGTACCATTTTGTCGATCACATTTTCGACAAGCGGCTTTCCTAGGAACCGGACAAAAGATTTATCCCTGCCCATTCTGCTGCTCTTACCGCCGGCCAGTATTATGCAAGTCACATCGTCTATCATGAGGGTTTGTAGGCAATTTTAGAAAAGATTATCCCGACCTCATACAAGACCAGTAAAGGTACAGCCATTAAGCACTGCGTTACTATATCAGGAGGCGTAATTATAGCCGCCAATATAAAAATAAGGACGATAGCATGCCTTCTCTTTCTGGATAGAAAACCGGGTGTTGTTATGCCGATCTTCGTAAGAAAGAGGCTTACCAGTGGAAGCTGAAAGATCGCGCCAAAAGCTAACGTGAGCGCCCCCACAAAGGATACGTAATTACTTATAGATATCATAGGTGTCACATATTCCGTGGCAAAGCCGAGAAGGAACTTTATCCCTATCGGGACAACTATAAAATACGCGAAGGCCGCCCCGGCTAAGAAGAAGAGAAAAGATATAGGGCCGAATATGAGCGCATATTTTACCTCATTCCTCTCCAGGCCTGCTGAGATAAAACGCCAGATCTGATAAAGCACAAAAGGCGAGGCAAGGAAGAGTCCGCCGAATAACGCTATCTTTATGTTAGTTATGAACGCTTCCTGAGGCGCTATAAAAACGAGCTTTCCAACCGGCTTAGTTAGATTGGGCATGATCACCTTGATAAAATTATACACAATACCCGCCGCGATAATAACAAATATGATCGACTTTATAAGACGCGATCGTAACTCTTCTAAGTGTTCGGTAAAAGTTCTCGGTTCATCTGCCATAACTTACTACCTTTTTTTGCGTCGGGCATAAAGCGCCTACGGTACTGCCGGATAATTGAAGAAGCTCTCTTCTGCTAAGTTTCACTTCTAGAGACCGCTAGGACTTCTTTTCGTCTTTGGTTACTTCCTCAATGTCGCTTCTCATCTCTTTGCCGGCTTTCTTGAACTCCTTGACCGATTTTCCCAGAGCCTGCGCTATCTGCGGAAGCCGGGACGCGCCGAATATAAGAAGTACTATTAACAAAATTACAACGAGCTCTCCCATGCCTAATCCAAACATATTACACCTCCTTAATGAGACCATGTCAAATTAACTCCGACGAGTACCAGTGCCTTACGAGTCGGAGTAACTTTAATACCTCTTAAAACTTCACAGATGCGTCTAACTGCAGACGGTTGTCATAGTCGTTCCCGTTAATAAATTCCAGGGCGCGCGTATGGTACCATTCCGCGGCAAAGAGAGTGTTCTTAAGTGTGCCGAGATGAAATATTATATTATGCCCTTGAGCGTTTGTGCCGTTATGGAAATCGGCATCGGGAAATGCGTCAAGCTGCGCATCCCTCTCAATATACCTATAGTTATAGGCGAGCGACCAATCGGGCCACTTCTTGACCTTCTTGTGTCCAATCAATCCGCCCCCCAAGATAGCGAATTTATCATCATGAGCGCTTACATTGAGGGCCACATCAGTATACCCAACTATCGCCGGGATATGCTCGCAGTCTATATTGAAGTACTTGAGAGGGTTCTTGATAGTAATATCATTATACATATCGATGACATCGAACTCTTTTCTTAGGTTGCCTCCATTAAGGCTATTTCCCGTGTTGGCATTAGCAATAACCTGATCTTCGATATTTAAATATGGGAAGAAAGCAACCGCGGAGTTCCAATTTATACCATCTGTAAGTTTCGTCTTGAAACCACCCTGTGCTCCTAACAACCACGGATCACTGTGGGTAAAGGCAAGATCATCAAGCGGAAATTGACCAAAAGTGGCGAATACTTCTGTTGGCGGTAGATCTTCTATCTCTAGATCATGACGCAGCTGTATTACAG
>JBDRDE010000218.1:0-6616 GCA_043821065.1 Candidatus Omnitrophota bacterium | reverse complement strand
GAAATTGCAACGATTTTAGTAGAAGTTCTGCTGTACCCATGTTCTTAAAGCCCCCATAAGCCCGCCCGCTTTAGAGGCTTCGCCCAGCCGCTCCGCCAACAGGCCGAGCAGGGCGCCTAATAGAGCGGATACGGTCATTATAGATATAGTTATGATCAGCGACACAGAAAAGAAACGCAGGAGCTCCGAGAGATAGTCCCTCCATGAGCTTACAATCAGGTTTTTGCCTTTAACAAACCCTATGGCGGCGATAAAAGCCGCGTTCAGGATCAGGAACGCGGGGGTGAGAAGCCTCAAGGTCTTTATGAATAAGGGGATAAACATAGGAAACTTCGCGAAATGGACCAGCGACATAAGAACGAGCAGCTCCACGAAGAGAAACGCGCTTAGTATATATATTACGACCCACTCAGACTTGGTGAGATTTAGCTTTGCATCAGACATGGACTTCTATGCCTTCCTGCCTTTACCGGCAGCCTCTAGATTCTCCTTTACCAGCTCCAGTATCTTTTCGGACCCATATGTCTTGGGTATGAAGTAGAGGCCGCCTATCCTGCTTCCCAGCACATGGCCGTCCAATACCTCGTCTTCTTCCACGAGATTTGTCAGGTAGGCTATAGGGATATTCTTCGTTTTAGGGTTGTTCTTTAAAGCGTCTGTGGTCTTTACGCCATCCATCCCGGGCATCTTTATATCGAGAAGTATAAGATCGGGCTTTTGCGCCTCAGCGAGGCTCAGGGCCTCTTCGCCGCTTCTGGCCTGAATGACATCATACCCGCCATTGCGCAGTATCGCGGCCATGACAGCCAGTATATCGGGTTCGTCATCTACTAACAGCAGCTTCTTCCTTTTGTCCGCCATAATCACCATCCTTGCCTGTAATAAAGATACATAATATCGCGGTAATTGTCAAGGAGAGTGTGCGTAGAAATTATTTTTATTTTTTGGTTGACATTACGGCATCACTGGTATATACTTATGCAGAACAAACTTGTAGTAAAGGAATGGGAGAAAAATGTTAAACCGTAGGCGGAAGACACTTTCCCCTGCGGTTTTCTTGCTTCTTATTTGCTACAACTTGAGGAAAGGAGGTGTAGCAGGTAATGGCAACAGGAAAAGTAAAGTGGTTCAGTGACCAGAAAGGTTACGGATTCATAACGCCTGATGACGGAAGCAAAGATGTTTTCGTGCATCACAGCGCCATAGAAGGGGAAGGATTTAAGTCCCTCAGAGACGGCGAGAGCGTTGAGTTCGAAACAGAACAAGGTCCTAAGGGCCCACAAGCAAAGACTGTAAAGAAGGCTTAATTCAAGCTTCCTTTTACATAGAGAAAGTCCAAGCATATTCTGCTTGGACTTTCTCATTTTAGCTTAGATCCAGCGAGCTGGCCACAGGCGGCCTGTATATCCAGCCCCTTAGATAGGCGCAAGGTGACATTTACCCTGCTCTTTCTCAGCCTATTTACAAAGGAGGCTATCTCATCATTCTCGGGAGGGTTGTAGGTGAGGCCGGGCACCTTGCTGTAGGCTATCAAGTTTACCTTTGCCTTAAGCCTTAGGGCTATCCCCGCCAGCTTGTTCGCGTCTTCAGGAGAGATATTCTTGTCTTTGATCAAGACATACTCGAGCGTTACGACCCTGCCGGTCTCTTTAAAATAAACCTCGCAGGCGTCAAGAAGCCCTTTTAAGGGATAGATCTTATTTACGGATACAAGCTCATTCCTGAGCCGGTCCTCCGCCGCATGTAACGAAACGGACAGATTTACCTGCAGGCCGAGTCCGGCAAGGCGCTCAATGCCGGGCACTACACCACAGGTCGAGAGGGTGATCCTGCGGGCCCCTATATCCAATCCGGTTTTATCGTTCATGATAATGAGTGCTCTTGAGACATTATCGTAATTATCGAGAGGCTCACCCATCCCCATAAAAACGTAGTTTGTGATCTTATGTTTGAGGACAAGGCGCAGATATGTTATCTGGCCTACTATCTCTGAAGTCGAGAGGTCTCTTGTGAAGCCCATGCCGCCGCTGGCGCAGAAAGGGCAGGCGAATTTGCATCCCACCTGGGTCGAGAGGCAGAGTGTCTCTCTTCCTTTGGCATATATAAGGACTGTCTCTATGTAATTACCATCATGCAGTTTAAAGAGGAACTTTTCTGTCTTGTCGCGGGAGACGAGCCTTTCAGACATTTGAAGCATGCCTATGCTGTAAAGATTATCGAGCTTCTTGATGAGTGGTTTCGGCAGATTGGCCATATCGGAGAAAGCGGCGGCGTTCTTTCTGTAAAGCCAGGAGAATATCTGCCCGGCCCTGTAAGATGGCTCATCCATCCCGGACAGCGCTTTTTGAACTTCTCTAAGAGTGAAGTCTTTTATGTCTCTATACATTGAACCTTATATTCAACATATCACCATCTTCAACTATGTAGTCTTTTCCCTTAAGATAGAGCTTTCCGGCTTCTTTTGCTTTGGCCTCACTGCCGAGCGCGACAAAGTCGGCGTGTTTTATTACCTCTGCACGTATAAAACCCTTCTGCATGTCAGAATGTATCGTCCCGGCCGCTTCAGGCGCGGTGGCGCCGGATCTCACAGGCCACTGTTTTACCTCATCAGGCCCTACTGTGAAGAAAGATATAAGATCTAGCGCTTTTATGCATAGCCTGGCCAGTGTGTTTATGGCAGGTTCTTTTATGGAGAGCTCTTCAAGGAACTCTTCTCTCTCTTGCTCGGACTCAATACCGGCTATGTCGCACTCGACCTTGGCCGAGACCTGCATAATGTCTACCCCTGAGAGCTTGTTGTCCTGTCTAAGCTTTTCAGAGAGGGTGGTATCGTTGAGGCCCTCCTCCGAGATGTTTAGCGCTATTATCAGGCTCTTGCGGGTGGCGAACGGGTAGTTTGAGACGATCTTATATTCCTCAGGAGACAGTTTTAAGAGACGCAGAGGCAGTTCTTTTTCAAGGTGAGCCTTCATCTTACCCAGCACTTCTTTTTCCTTGGTGGCAGCCTCTTCCTGGGCGCGCTTTATCTTCTTGTCTATATTCTCCATCCTCTTTTCTATAAAGAGGAGATCATGGAGGATGAGCTCAGAGTTTACCGACGATATGTCCCTCTCGGGATCGACCGAGCCCTCAGCGTGATAGATCGAATCGTCTTTAAAGGCTCTAACGACGTGGCATATGGCGTCGAGCTCGCTTATATCGGCGAAGATATCCCCTTTTACGATAGCGTCCTTCTCAAGCTTTGGGAGCATCTCGATATCTATCCTGGCCCTCGCCTCCTTCTTCGGCTTGTAGAGCGCCGCCAGGAAGTCGAACCGGGGGTCTTTTATCTCAGCAACCGCTTTAACGGGCTTCTTGGACGCCAGCTCATTTTCGGTAGGCTTGTGGCCCGTGAGGAGCTCAAAGAGGGTCTTTTTGCCGGTCTGCGGCAATCCTATTATGCCAATCTTCATATATTTTATTTTGGGTTATTGATGAAATCGATCATCTGGAAGAGTTTGCCGTAATCTCGATTATTGAACTTCATCGCTATGCGCGGCAGGTTGAGATATTCTCCCCTCTGCGTCTCTTCGTCAGATGGGGGAGAAGGGCTTATCTTGCCATCCGTCAATATGCCCTTGAATTTTTGGTTTAGGGACTTGAGCGTCTTTTCAGAAAGCTTCTTATTGAGCCTTAGTATGGTCCTTCCTCCCGTATATCGGATAGAGTGGTAGACCTTGTAAAAATTCTCTATGTACTTGATCGCGTCCTCTGTTTTTGTAACGAGACGGAAGAAGCTTAAGTCGTCTTTGTCTATGAAGCCGGTCTTTATCAGCTGGTTTTTAGCAAAGTGCAGCCATGCGGTCCAGTACGCGGACCCCTCAGGCTCCATCAGGACTATGGGGCGCGGCTTAGACTTGCCCGTCTGGACGAGGGTGAGGATCTCATAGCCCTCATCATTCGTACCAAACCCCCCGGGGAATAGGGCGGTTGCGTCGGTCTCCTTGATGAAGATCAGCTTCCTTGTGAAGAAGTATTTGAAGTTTATGAGCTTCTCTTTTTCGTCTATGTAAGGATTTGGCTTCTGCTCGAAGGGCAGGCGTATATTAAGGGCAAATTCCCTGCCGGCCTGCGCGCCTTTGTTGCCCGCCTCCATGACGCCGCTCCCTCCGCCTGTGACGACGATATACCCTTTGGCCGTTATGAGCCTTGCGAACTCCTCAGCCATCTTATATTCAGCCGATGTCTTCTCGGACCTCGCCGAGCCGAAAATCACGACCTTCTTGGCCTTCCTGTAAGGCGAGAATATCTTAAAGGAGTATCTGAGCTCCTTGAGGGCGTTATTGACCAGCTTGAGATCCCCATAGTCTGACGATTCATTGCCCAACTTGACGACTGTCGTGAATATCTCGCGCAAAATATCCGACGTCCCGGCCCCGCCGCATGTGCCCGTGAGATCACATATCATCTTATCTACGGCCTTCCGGCCGGTCTTGTACTCTTTTTTCTGTCTATCCATCTTGTTTACTCCCTAGCTATATTTTTATGACCTAATTGTGTTCTACAATTATACCTTTAAAAACGGGCCGCCTCAAGCGTTATCTCTTCTTGAGCAAGGCTATGGATTCTATATGTTTTGTACGCGGGAACATGTCAAAAGAGGCGACCCGGTCGAGCGTCCAGCCGCCGTCTTGCGTAAGAAGCTTTGCATCTCGCCCCAGCACAGCGGGGTCACAGGATATATAATACAAGTGATCCGACCCTGATAACCCTTTAAGCCAAGGGAGGATATTCTTGTCTATCCCGGAGCGCGGGGGGTCGAGTATGATGGTATTTACCTTCCCGCGCGCCCTTTCGTAAAATAGGTCAAAGGCGCTATCCTCGCCTTGATAGAACTTTATATTCGGGATAGCCAGGTCTTTCTTAGTAGTCTTGGCGCAGTCTATGGCCACGCCGCTATCGTCAACACCGACTATAGACTCGAATAGATCCCTCATAAGGATGCCAAAAAATCCTACACCGCAGTAAAGGTCGAAGAGCGTTCCGGTAGCGTGCTTCTTTATCCAGGAGCGTAGCGTCTCCACCATGGAGCAGGCGACCGGGCGGTTTGCCTGTGAAAACGCGAGTGGGGAGAAGGTGAGCCTTGTCCCAAGAAGATCATCTTTGAAGAACCGGTGTCCGGCCCGTCCTTTTATCCAGACGTTACCCGATGAGTCATTCTTTAATGTGACGTCCCGCTTGCCGCTTGGATGGTCGAGCGCGCAGATGGCGCCACTGAGCTCCTTTGCGGCTATGGGGCACTGGTCTATATCGATGATAGTATTGTTGTCCACAGAGAAATAACCGTAGCCGGAAGGGGATCTATGTACCGTTATTGAAGAGCGGTATCCATAATGGAGCGGGGAAGGGGTTATCCCGTCAAAAACATACTCCTTAAGGCCTCCTATGCGGGCCAGGGCCTCTTTAACCTGCTCGCCCTTATAATATACCTCTTTTTCATAGTTTAGATGCTGGTACTGGCACCCGCCGCACCTGCCGTAATAAGGGCATACCGGCTCGACCCGGTCACCTGAGGCGGTAAGGATCTCGGACGCGCTGCCGATGGCGAATCTCTTCTTTTCGCTCTCTTTGGCAAACCGGACCTTCTCACCTGGTAATGCGCCCTTTACAAAGCAGACCTTGCCATCCACCTTGCCGATCCCCATGCCTCCGTAAGCGAGTCCATATATCTCTATATCATTCATAATACGCTAGTGCCGTTTCCCAACATGTTATTTCCTTAGGTTGAGCCTTGATTATACACCATAATAAAAACCCCTTGCAACACAAATAATTGAACGGGGAGAGTAGGGGTATAAATAGCTCTGGGTCCAAGAGAGCATAACTCGGCAAGACAGCTATTAGTTACGACAAAAATTAATAATTTAAAAAGGTAGAAAAACTACTTTTTCTGCCCTCTGTTATATGGTATACTTATATTGTACTGGGGGGTGCTCTCTAAAATCCGATTATCCAACACAACGCACACGTTTTTTTTTATAAAGTTAATATCAACTTTATATAAGTGCTTTAAAATGACACTATCTACGATCCATAGTCTGGGGGAATAGAAAAGGGGTGGGTTATGAGGATCAGAAAACTTCTAAAGAGTCGAATATCTTTATTTAGCGTATTAGTGACCGTACTATTTTTTGCTGCTGAAGCGGATGTCATAGCTGCGGGGAACATCAGAAAGATAGGCAGCTTGAACTGGGCCAAGAACGGCGACGCGTACAGCTTGATGCTCAACCAAAGGACCAGCGGCGCTGTAAAGGTCTATAATACACACCAATTTGACTTCCCTACACCTCAATTGACCATCGATGATGATAGCACCATCCTAGAGATGGGTGACGTTACGCTTAACGGGTGGATCTCAGGGATGGATTTGCTCGGGATGTCGAACCACCTTTCCGGAGCCGTCCCCTTTTCACCATTTCGTGAGCTTGTGGCCGACCTAGATGGTAATGGCGACGCTACCACATGGGATTTCACACTCCTAAAGCAGCTAAGCGTCAATTTACCGTTGCCAGGGAGTGTGCCGCATCTCTATTTTCCTTTTTCAGAGGTTAGCATAGATGGGCTCGAGAACTGGATA
>JBDRDE010000217.1:0-3354 GCA_043821065.1 Candidatus Omnitrophota bacterium | reverse complement strand
TGCGCGCTTGTCTGATAGTAGCGACATGATCGATGTTGACCCCAAGCTTCGGCATCTCTATTCCGTAACCTTCACGATCGGTATCGTTACTCTTATAAATTTTTCCTTTATTATGCCCTTTGCGGGAGGTATTATGGTGATATTCCTTGTGATGGTCTTTGTGTTCCCTTCTATGTGCACGGGTTGTGTCTCAATGACCGACAATTCCCCCAAAACGGCCTTAGGGCCTACAATAACGAAGTTGGCCGGGGTTATGATGATCTCATCGTGCACGACAGCATAACCGTCGGGGACCTCTCCTACCAAGTTTAATTCTATAGGGAGCTTTTTAGAGATCATCCTGTAAGGGAGCACGTTTTTAAGTATCTCCTTCTCTTCAAGAGTGCCGGACTGCAGCTCTATGACTATATATGCCCATGTCGCAATGGCAAGAATAAGGGCCAACAGCTTTAAGCCTAAATTGTTCAGGATAGCGTTTTTCATGATCAAGCCCGTGATTATTTATATGACTTTCTGAAAAAGTCCAGTATGTTCCTTTTTGTCTTCTGCTTGTATAAGATATTCAATGACCGTATAAGCCCGTCCTTGTCCAGGTCGCGGGTCAGCTTTCCGCTTATGGCCACGGATATGCCGCCCGTCTCCTCGGATACGACAACGATTATGGCGTCCGTCTCTTCCGAAAGCCCGATCGCCGCGCGGTGCCTTGTCCCGAGCGTTTTTGTGATATGTGCCTCCTGAGTCAGGGGAAACAGGCAGCCTGCGGCCACTATCCTGTCCTCCTGGAGAACGATACCGCCGTCATGGAGCGGTGTGTTGGGCATAAAAATGGTATTTATAAGCTCACTGCTCACTTTGCTGTCCAACTGTACGCCGCTTTCGATGTAGGGGCGGAGGCCGATCTCCCTTTCTATGGCTATGAGCGCTCCGATCTTCTTCTTAGAAAGCGTCATGCCGGATTTGGCGATCTCGTCTATGACTATGTCCTTTGCGGGGAAGGCGCCGAACTGACCCAACCGCGCCAGGCCTCGCCGCAATTCCGGCTGGAATATTATGAGGAGCGCTATGATAGAGATAGGTATCAGTTTTGTCATTATCCATGTTATCGTGTCCAGCCCAAGCAGCTGCACGGCAAAGAATATCATAACCACTATGAAGATGCCTTTTAATACCTGCACGGTCCTGGTGCCTTTTATGTACAGAATAAGTATATAATAACAGAACCATAGGATCGCTATCTCCGTCAGGATCTTTAATATCAAGATTATGGATAGATTCATAAAGCTTACGCTCTGCATATGGAGTCGGCCACCATCGATACTTCTTTTAATTTCCTTACATCATGTACCCTGAGTATGTCAGCCCCATTTGATATGGATATGGCCGCCGCGGAAGCGGTACCCATAAGTCTCTCCTCGGCTGCACGGTTAAGTATCTCGCCTATGAAGGATTTTCGCGAAAGACCTATCATTATCGGCCGGCCCAGGGATTTCAATCTGTAAAGCTCTTTTATGATCAGAAGATTGTGTGCCAGGGTTTTTCCGAAACCTATCCCCGGATCCACTATGATATTGTTTTCATCCACACCGGCAGCCCTTGCCGTATCTATCGACCTTTTCAAGCTTTCTGTAATTTCCGCGAAAAGGTCTTTGTAGATGGGCGCGACCTGCATCACGCGCGGCGCCCCTTTCATATGCATGACAATTAGAGGCACGCCGCATTCGGCGGCTACATGCGCCATCTCTCGGTCGCCCCGGAGCCCGGTGACGTCATTTATTATGGAAGCCCCATTATCGATCGCCTCCCTTGCCACAGAGGCCTTGCTGGTATCTATCGAGATCGGGACACCTAAGGAGCCATGCAGCTTTCTTATGACCGGTATTACCCTGCTTAACTCTTCATCGGCGCTGACAGGCATCGAGCCGGGTCGTGTCGATTCCCCACCGATATCTATTATATCCGCCCCGTCAGCGGCCAGCTTAAGCGCGTGCGAAAACGCCGCATCCGCCGCCAGGAATCTGCCGCCGTCGCTGAAGGAGTCGGGCGTGCAGTTTAAAACGCCCATCACATAGGTTCTTTTTCCCAGGTCCTGCATGAACCTATTCCAGGCCGCTGGGGATCCCTCAGGCCTTTCCTTCTTTACCGCCGTCTCCGGCATTTCCAGGGTTTTTTTCATCACGAGCCTTGTCTTTGAGGTCGATGATCTTTCTTACTTCGGCCTCGCTTAGGACCTCTTTTTCCAGGAGCACTTCAGCCAGGGCTTTCAGCATCTCCTTGTTCTTTGTAAGCAGCTTCTTTGCATTTTCGTAGCAGTCGTCTACGATATTCTTTACCTCCGCGTCGATCACCTGCGCGGTCTTTTCGCTATAGTCCTTGATCTCGCCCAGGTCGCGGCCCAGGAAAACCTGTTCGTGCGCCCTGCCGAAGGAGAGATTTCCAAGCTTGTCGCTCATGCCGAACCTTGTTACCATAAGGCGGGCCGTGTCGGTGATCTTCCTGATGTCGTTCGAGGCCCCTGAGCTGATCTCATTGAAGATCAGCTCTTCGCTTACGCGCCCTCCGAGAGTTACTGTTATCTGTGCGATCAGTTTTTTTCTTGTATGCAGATGCCTGTCTTCATGCGGCGGAGTAAAGGTATAACCTAGCGCAAGCCCACGTGGTAATATTGAGACCTTGAGCAGCGGGTCGGCATCCGGCGTCAAAAGCGCCAAAAGCGCATGGCCCGCTTCGTGGTAGGCAGTGATCAGCTTCTCATCTTTGCTTATGACCCTGGACTTGCGTTCAGGACCTGCCATTACCCTCTCGGCGGCTTCTTCGAACTCTTCCGTCTCGACGGCCTTCTTATTTCTCCGCACCGCAAGAAGCGCTGCCTCATTTACAAGATTGGCCAGATCGGCACCCGAAAACATCGGGGTACGCCTTGCCACCGCCTTCAGGTCTACGTCTTTTTCCATCTTTACCTTCACTACGTGGACCTGCAGTATCGCCTCGCGTCCGACTATATCCGGCATATCTACCACGATCTGCCTGTCAAACCTGCCCGGCCTAAGCAGCGCCGGATCGAGCACATCAGGCCTGTTTGTCGCGGCTATAAGCATAACACCTTCCTGGGTATTAAAGCCGTCCATCTCCACCAGGAGCGCGTTAAGTGTCTGTTCCCTTTCATCATGGCCGCCGCCGATACCGGCAAACCTCTGCCTGCCGACAGCGTCAATCTCATCTATGAATATTATGCTGCCCTTCTCGGAGCTCTTGGCCGATTTTTTGGCTTGCTCAAAAAGGTCCCTTACGCGGCTGGCACCTACGCCCACGAACATCTCGACAAAATCAGAACCGGATATTGAAAAGAACGGGACG
>JBDRDE010000216.1:0-3432 GCA_043821065.1 Candidatus Omnitrophota bacterium | reverse complement strand
ATAAAAGGGGGCTTACTGTAAGATGAACCTTCCTCAATTCTCTGTAAAACAGTCACTATTCGTCAATCTGGTGAGCATCTACATAATCATAGCCGGCATAATTGCCGCTGTGAGTATGAGTAGAGAGGCCTTCCCGAACATCTCCTTCGACATGGCCCAGGTGACGACGGTCTTTCCCGGCGCCTCAGCCGAAGAGGTCGAGAAGCTTGTGACTACACCGCTGGAAAAAGAGCTCAAAGAGGTCGACGATATCGACGAGATAAGGTCATCTTCCATAGAGAGCATATCGACGATCATCCTGGAGATGGAGCCGAACGTAAAAAATAAAGATAAGATAGTCAATGATATCCAGCGCGCTGTAGACAGGGTGAGGGATCTTCCTGAAGGTGTAGATGAGGATCCGCTAGTGACCAACCGCGAGGCCAAAGATCATCCTGTTATCGGTATAACCCTGGGCGGCGATCTGGGTGAGCAGAGGCTGCAGGATATAGCGGAAGGCTTGGAAGACGTAATGCTGGATCTCGATGGAGTGGCCACAGTGCAGCGGTGGGGATGGAGGGACCCTGAGATATGGATAGAGGTAGATCCGGACAAACTCTATGAGTACCACATAGCTATTGAGGAGATTATGTCCGCGTTAAAGAAGAGGAATGTCAGCATCCCGGGTGGTTCCCTGGTTCGCGGCGAGACAGAATTTAATATAAGGACCACTGGAGAGTTCTATACGATAGAAGAGGTTGAGGATGTAGTGATAAGGGCCAACGATGTCGGTAATT
This sequence comes from Candidatus Omnitrophota bacterium, assembly GCA_043821065.1. Taxonomy (GTDB): domain Bacteria; phylum Omnitrophota; class Gorgyraeia; order JABMRJ01; family JABMRJ01; genus JAZFTF01. Next base: position 2,656 of record JBDRDE010000216.1, on the reverse strand, counting down.
GGATACGCGTAAAGGATGTCGCTTCTGTAAAGAGGGAATTTCACGATGAGGATGTAGTAAACAAGACATTCGGAACGCGATCCGTATATCTGGTTGTCGTAAAGAAGGCCGACGCTGACGCTATCGATGTGGTAAGGCGCGTGAAAGCGGAGCTGGAGAAGTTCAAGAAGAATACTCCCCCTCAGCTAAAGACAGCGTATGTCGACGACATGTCATTTTATATAAAGAGGAGGCTAAATGTATTAAAGAATAATGGTATATTCGGGTTTATATTCGTGATAGCGTCACTTCTACTATTTTTAAACAAGCGCGTTGCCATAGTAACAGCGCTTGGAATACCCATAGCGTTCTTCGCGACATTTATCATAATGAGTTATATGGGGCTCTCCATAAATCTCATTACTATGTTCGGGCTCATCGTCGTCTTGGGCATGATAGTCGATGATGGTATCATAATAGCCGAGAATTGTTACCGGTATATGGAGAACGGCATGCCCGCCAGGGAGGCCGCGATAGTCGGTACGAGCGAGGTAATAAAGCCGGTCACAGCCACCATACTGACAACAATGGCGACATTCTCTCCTTTGATGATGATGTCAGGTATACTCGGGCAGTTTGTAAAATATATTCCCATGGTAATCATTATAGCGCTAGGCGCATCTGTATTCGAGGCCTTTGTAATACTGCCGTCGCATATAGCCGATTTTGTCAAGATCCGTAAGGATAAGAATGGGAAGGCCATAACAAAGAAAGATACTGCATGGTTCAAAAGGCTGCTTTCGTTCTATACGAGCGTTCTAAACAACGCTATGCAGCGCCGTTATAAGGTCTGCCTAGGTGTCTTTATAACCTTTATAGTCTGCATTATACTAGCGGTAAAAGTCCTGCCGTTCGAGTTATTCAGTTCGCGCGGCATAGAGATCTTCTTTGTGAGAGCCGAGGCGAAGATTGGTACGCCTCTAGAGAAGACGAACGAATATATATCGAGGATAGAAGAAGAGATATTGAAGTTACCAGATACTGAGCTAGACTCCGTTGTTACGCAGGTTGGAATGATAGCGGAAGAGCCGAACAGCCCACAGGCGAGAAGGGGCAGCCATCTCGTGCAGACCATAGTCTATCTGACCCCGGAGCGCCAGAGAAAGAGGAAGGCAAGCGATATTATAGAGGATTTAAGAGAGAAGACGAAGGACTTTGAGGGCTTCGAGAGGCTCTACTATGAGAAGGTCAGGCCAGGGCCTCCAGTAGGCAAGCCAGTATCTATAAAAATTAGAGGCGAGCACTACGAAGTAATGGAGGAGATAGCCGAGAAGTATAAGGCTTATCTGGGGACCATAAAAGGCGTCTCCGATATAAACGATGATTACGAACCGGGCAAGAGTGACATAATGGTAGTGGTAGACGAAGACGCTGCTACGAGTGCCTATATCAGCGTAGGCGAAATAGCCGCTTCGGTAAGGAATGCCTTCGAAGGCGGAATAGCAACTTCTATCAAAAGGGAGAAGGCGGCCGAGGAGATAGATGTTCTTGTGAGGTTCCCTGAGGACCAGCGAAACGATTTTACGGCATTCGACAAGATCCTCATACCCAACAGATTTGGCAATCTCATACCTCTTAAAAAGGTGGCTAAGCTCGAGATAAAACCCGGGGTATCACTTATCAGCCATTTGGACGGCAAGAAGGTGGTTACAGTGAACGCCGATGTGGATACAGAGGTGGTCAAATCTAACGAAGTCAACAGTAATGTAATGAGGAAGTTTAAAGATATAGAGAAAGAGTATAGCGGCTATAAGATCAAGTATGGCGGGGAACAGGAAGAGACGATGAAGTCCATGGTCAGCCTTCTCAAAGCGTTCGTCCTGGCGTTCTTCCTGGTGTTTATGATACTCTCGACCATGTTCAAATCGCTTATACAGCCGCTTATAGTGATGGTGGCTATTCTTTTCGGTATAATAGGCGTTATCATAGCCTTCCTTGTTCATGGCGAACCCTTCAGCTTTCTCGCCATAATAGGGATCGTTGGCTTAAGCGGGGTCGTCGTGAACGACTCTATAGTACTCGTTGACTTTATAAACCGGCTTAGAGAGAAGGGCATAGAGAGAAGGCAGTCTATCATAGAGGCGGGGCAGACGAGACTCAGGCCGGTCATTCTGACAACGATCACAACGGTCTTGGGGATCATGCCGGTTGCCTACGGAATAGGGGGCAGCGACCCCATATTGATCCCCATGGCTCTGGCCATTTGCTGGGGCCTCTTCTTCGCCACGGGCCTTACACTAATAGTGATCCCCTGCATATACGCTATAGTGGACGATCTATCCATAAAGATAACCCACCATGCAACGGTAAGAAAGCTAAAGACCGCAGGTTAACAGCAGCCTCTAAACCTAAGTCTTTCCATAGGGCCTGCCGCCTATTAAGCGCTGTCGGGGGTCCGCCTCCGCTCGTCGCTCAAAAAAGGAACGGCCTTTTTCCCCTGTAGAAATCCGAAGGATTTCCACAGGACTAGTCCTGCTCAATCTTTCAGATTGAGCAGGGTCGCTGTAACTAAAATCGCGCATTATCCTAAAAAGGATATAATCTTGGAGGCGCGATAAGGTATGCGCGATTTTAGATATTCGCTCCGGCGGACCCCCGACATCGCTTTATGATGCTA
>JBDRDE010000215.1:0-3633 GCA_043821065.1 Candidatus Omnitrophota bacterium | reverse complement strand
CGAGGTCGCGCACGATAAGCCCGGTATCCGAATCCTTGATTATAGTGCCGGCAGGCACCCTTATAATAAGGTCTTTGCCCCGCGCTCCCGTTTTATGATTTGAGCTGGCGTGGTACCCGCGTTCAGCCTCATGATGCTGTCTGTATTGAAAATCTAGAAGGGTCTGGACATTTTCGTCGACCAGGAAAACCACATCTCCGCCGTCGCCGCCCGGCCCGCCGTCGGGCGAGCCTACTCTATTATACTTATCTCTGTAGAAACTGCTGCAGCCGTCTCCGCCGTTACCGGCCTTGACATACACTCTTGCTTCGTCTATGAACACCGTTAGTAGCCTTCCATATCGGTTGAATATTTAAAGGCCGCATACGAGCCCCGCCTTATAGCCTGACGGCCTGTAACTTTACCCATGTACCAGAAGGCTGCGATTGTAAGGGCGTGGATGAATGACCTTCGGTACAGGGTTCCGCTCCACGGCAGAACCCTGCTAAGAAAGAAACCACGACTATGAAGCCGTGGAGCTTCACTTTTCGTCTGGGATTACGCTTACGACTCTATTAGGCTTGAAGTTCACTACGCCTGAGACGAGCGCAAAGAGAGTATCATCTCTGCCGATGCCTACATTGGCTCCGGGCTTAAATGACCGGCCTCTCTGCCTCACGATTATATTTCCGGCTATGACGACCTGACCCTTATACTTTTTTACACCCCTGGTCTTCGGGTTGCTGTCGCGGCCATTTACCATATGTGCCATGATCTTTATCCCTTCGCTATCTCTATTTCTTTCACTTTTAAGACGGTTACATCGCGCCTGTGGCCTATCTTCTTCTTCTCGCTCTTACGCCTCTTATATTTGAAGGCAATTACTTTGGCCTCTCTTTCCTGGCGTATGACCTCGCAGACTACGTGAGCGCCTTTTAGGTATGGGCTCCCGACATGCGTCGAATTTCCCTCTTTGGCGAGAAGAACTTTGTCGAGCTTAACCTCGCCGCCCGCCTTGGCCTTCATCTTCTCCACAGAAAATACGTTATTTTTAGCTACTTTATACTGCTTACTACCTGCCTTGATTACAGCAAACATTGGTTATTCCTTTCGAATTGGTTAATTGCTCATAGCTGATAGCCTGTGGCAAACGGATATAGAAGTGGTAATATATCACAGTATAAGCTAACGGTCAAGCGCTTTTCCCGAGATAGATAGCTTATTAGTATACAGAAAAGTTTGGCGCCGGCAAAACGACAAACGCGCTGTCATGCTTGCTATTCGCTATACGCTAAAATGGGTACATTCCCCCATTAACCGGCCTTCTGCTCTATCTTGATCTCTTCTATGTGTATATTAGGATCTTCTATGATTCTGATGCTATTCCTGAAACGCTTTTCGAGCGATCTAACCATATTCTTCTCAGGGCTTGAGATATAATATGCAACTTCGGGATGCATGGAGACGAAGACCTCTCTCGACTTTGTTTCCTGCAGCACCCTCTCCAGCTTTCTTATGAGCTCTAGCGATATGGTAGATATAGATTTAACCATGCCGCGGCCATTACAATACGGGCACTTCTGATAACTCTTCGACTCGATCGATTCACGCACCCTCTGGCGCGTCATCTCGACCAGGCCTATGCTGGATATATTAAGGATATTCGTCTTTGCTTTGTCGTCTTCCAGCCGTCTTTCGAGCGTCCTGAATACCTGTTTTCTATGATCGGCATAGTCCATATCGATGAAGTCTATGATAATTATACCGCCCAGATCTCTGAGTTTAAGCTGCCTTGGCACCTCATCCGCGGCTTCGATATTTGTCTTAAAAGCCGTATCCTCCAGATTCTTCCTGCCAACGAACTTACCTGAGTTCACATCGATGGCGACCAGGCTCTCCGTCTGTTCGAATATCAGGTATCCGCCGCTCCTGAGCTGAACCACCCTGTCGTATATCTTCTCTATCTGCTTCTCTATCTCAAACTTCTCGAATAACGGGACCTTCGCTTCATATAGCTTCAGTCTCGGCCTTAAATGGGGAGCGAGAATATTCAGAAAACGCGAGATTCGCTTGAAGTCGTTCCGGGAATCCACTTCGAGCCTGCTGACATCCCCCGTGAATATATCCCTCACAACTCTCAACACCAGATCATATTCGGCGTGTATTAAAGCAGGCCCCTTCGTTTTCTTCGTCTTCGCCTTGATGTTATTCCAGAGGTTGATAAGATAGCGGGACTCTCGTTGGAAATCTTTCTCGCTCACACCTTGGGCCGCAGTCCTAACGATAAAACCGAGGTCCTTAGGCAAATTCAGCTTCTCTATTATCTTCCTTATCCTGTCACGCTCCGCCTTCGACTCGATCCTCTTCGAAAGCCCTATATGGTTATCGAACGGCATAAGGACGAGAAATCTGCCGGGTATACTTATATGCGTAGTTAGGCGAGCGCCCTTAGTGCTTATCGGTTCCTTCACTATCTGGGCTAAAATCTCGTCACCCTTCTTCAATAGCTCGTTTATAAGGGGGAGCTTCTTCTGCCGCTCGGCCTTCTTAGCCTCTTCTACGTCTACGCCCTCTTCCAATAGCTTCTCGTAACTGCCCATCCCGGCCACTACATCGGTCACGTACAAGAAACCGTTCTTCTCGAGCCCTATATCGACGAACGCCGCCCCCATCCCCGGCAAGACAGAATCCACTCTACCCTTATAGATGTTTCCTACCAGGTTGACGTCGTCCAGGCGCTCGGTATAGAACTCCTCTATACGCTTGTTTTCAAATATAGCTATCCTCTTCTCATGCTGTGTTACATTAATAAAAATCTCTTTCTGCATCTATGCGATCTCCTCTACGCTTAGTACTTTTACTCCATCCGGCAATTTGGCGTTAATGGCATCCATGAAGGCCTGTGGATCGATCCTCTCGTCTATATAGAACAGAGCCTCTTCGCACCTGCTCTCCACTCCAAGCTTAAGGGCCTTCGTTATGCTCATTTTTACGCGGGGACTGAACCCTTTGGTGATAGTTGCCGGTAGCCCGGCCCTGCGCAATGCCCTATGAAAAAGCCTTAAAAGATCCAGGTGCGATATGAAACGCATATCGTCGGTCTTGGAAAAAACAGCTCTTAGTTTATGACTCACGGTTAACGGATTAATACGTCTTCTTAAGCCTCTTCTTATTCTTAGCCGTATTCCCGCGCTGCGTATCGGCATAAACCGGGATATAAGCCTTACTCGGCAGCGGCACGCCTTTAATCTCTTTATCCGACCTCATTATGTGGACCGTTATGAAGAATATGAGCTCGACCCTTCTCTTCTCGATATTTTTCCTCGAGAATAAGAGGCCTATGCCCGGAACATCTCCCAGCAAATCTCCTATAAAAGGAAGCTTTGTCCTCCCCTCCACATTCTTATCGGTGATCAATCCGCCGATAAATATGGTCTGCCCGTCCTTTATCAGCACCTGCGTATCGGCCTGTCTTGACCTGAATAGAGGCGCAAATATATCGCTTCCCGGCGCTATAGGCTGAGAACCGAGATATTCCGTTATCTCCGGAACCAATTCAACGGCGATCTCGTCATTATCGTTGATATGCGGAGTGACATTCAGGATTATGCCTGAGTTCCTCTCATCATACCCCGTAATCTCCATCTTTCCGGT
>JBDRDE010000214.1:0-5501 GCA_043821065.1 Candidatus Omnitrophota bacterium | reverse complement strand
TGGCAGATGGCATATACAGACTACTTTTTAATCGCAAATGGAACGCTGAAACAATAGAAGAAGACGCTGAAGATAAAAGACAATTGATGTTCGGCTTTACATAAGAAAATGGAGTCCCGGAAAAACTGGGTAAACTCCACTTCCCTTACTATTGACTTAATAAAAGTCTTGTGGTATACTAACATAACTATACACACATAATATTATCAATACTACTGTTATAGGGGGATTGATGAAGAGGAGTTTTGCCGTTTTTTGCACTTTTCTTTTTTTTGTATTAACATTATCTGGATGCGAGGGCAGTAACAAGACAAAAGAGAAGACGGATATCAAAGTATGGCACTGGATGACAGACAGAGAAGACGCATTCCAGGAGCTGGCGAAGAAGTATAAAGAAGAGACCGGGATTGCGGTCTCTTTTGAATTATATGCCCCATCAGAGGCGTACAGCCAGAAGGTGAGGGCATCGGCCCAGACGGGGATCCTCCCCGATGTGTACGGACTGCTTGCCGAGAAGAAGGACTTTGCCGCGTTCATAAAGGCGGGACATATATTGAATCTCTCAGGATATATGGAGAGCCCCGCGCATGAAGGGGGCGCGAGCTGGAGAAAGGCCTTCTTCGAAAAGGCGTTAGACGTAAATGTATTCCTACCTGGAAACTCCCTGGGCGTTGAGCCCGGCATATACGGTGTCCCCATAGATGTTACCGCGATACAGTTTTTATACAATAAAGACCTCTTTAGGCAAGCCGGGCTAAACCCCGAAGATCCGCCCGACACCTGGCAAGAGTTCCTAGAAGCGGGAAAGGCCCTAAAGGCGGCGGGCATACCGGGGCTAGTGAGCGGATGGGGCGAGATATGGATGATAGACTGTTTCGCGTCTAACTACGCCATGAATATAATGGGCAAGGATAAAGTGGTGGCGACCATCAAAGGAGATGTCCCCTACACGGACCCCGACTGGATAAAGGTCTTGAGCCTCTTTAAAGAGATGGCCGATGAAGATATACTCGCTCCCGGGATAGTCGCAATGGTGAATAAGACCGCCGAACAGACATTTGCCAACGGCAGGTCGGCATTCGCCTTCAATGGTTCCTGGTGCGTCAATGTGTATAAAGGTATGAACCCAAAATTGAACTACGCGGCCATGATGCCTCCCAGGGTAAACCTTGAAAACCCCATGTATATATGGGGCGGGGCCGGGGCCTCATTTATAGTGAATAAGAAGTCTCCCGACAAGGATAAGATCATCAAATTCTTAAAGTGGCTTACTGCCGAAGATCAGCAGGTATTTCTATCAAGAGAGACTAATAATCTCCCAGCAAACAGGCACAGCCTGATCGATATACCCACAATACTCTCGCAGTTCGCCGATGATATGGACAACGCTACGCACCCGAACGTACTGCCGGTAAATGAATACTCGCAGGTTCTCGAGTTCTTAACCAAGGGTATCCAGTCTATAGTGATAGGGGAGAAGACACCCCAAGAGGTAGCCGAGAAGGTCCAGGAGGTCAAGGTTGGCCGCATGGAATGGACCAAAAAGAGGGAAGCTCAGAGAAAGGCGCAGACGCGATGAGGAACGGATCGGGCGGTATAAAGATAAGAGAGACGGCGCAGAACTATCTCTTTGTCTTGCCGGCTCTTCTACTCTTTGCCGTCTTCTATATATACCCTGTCTTTAAAGTATTACAGCTAAGCCTCTATCAATATGACGGCATCACGAAGCTAAATTACGTAAGAGACTTTGTGGGTTTAAGCAATTTTAAAGAGGCCCTAAGCAGCGGGGTATGGTGGACATCTATGTGGAACGCCACCTATATAACCATCCTCGCGCTCATCCTCCAGAACGCTTTGGCGCTCATGCTGGCGCTCATAGTGGACAGGGAGATAAAGGGGCAGAGGTTCTACAGGGTGGTCTTCTACCTCCCGCCCGTCCTTTCAGGGATAGTGATAGGCCTTATATGGAACTGGATATATGATGGCAATTACGGCCTGCTCAACCACTGGCTTACAAATATAGGCCTGGGGAATCTGGCGCGAGCGTGGCTGGCAGATCCTAAGACGGCCCTCACCTGCGTGGGCATCATACATATGTGGCGCGGGTTTGGCTGGGGTTTCATAATTCTACTTGCCGGGCTACAGAACATACCCCGCGAACTTTACGAGGCGGCCAGGATAGACGGGGCCGGCAGCTGGGATATATTCTCAAAGGTTACAGTCCCTCTGATGATACCGGTATTCGTCCTTGTCGCGGTACTGACGGTGCTAGGGACGATGCAGATATACGACCTGATAGTATCTACTACAGGCGGCGGGCCGGGCTATCATACAGAGGTGCCCATTACGAGGATACTCGCCGCGATGATAAGCTCATCACGGTTCGGTTACGCCTGCGCCCTCGGACTTGTGTTCGGCATGGTGCTACTCATAGCCTCGATGGCGCAGTTAAGCCTGTCGAGAAAATTTAAGCAGACATAACAGGCCCTCGTCATTGCGAGGGCCGCAAAGCGGCCCGAAGCAATCTCTGTCTAGATTGCTTCGTCGCCCGGCGCAAGAGCTCAGGCTCCTCGCAATGACGGTTAGAAGGAAACGCATATGAGAATAAATAAATATACCGCCCGCAAGCGCTTGAAAGGCTTCATGATGCATTTTATACTCATCTCTGTGGCCATCACGTGCCTATTCCCGCTTGTATGGATGTTCTCATCCAGCCTCAAGACGCAGGATACGATCTTCTCCAATATGAATATATTTGTATCGAACCCGCAATGGAGTAATTATATTGAGGCTTGGACAAAGGGCAAATTCGGGGCGTACTTCTTCAACAGCGTCTTCTACACGACATCCGTGGTCTGCGGGGTCGTCCTTATATCCAGCCTGGCGGCATTCGCGTTCGCTAGGCTGCAGTTTCCAGGCAAGAATATACTATTCTACATGTTCCTTATAACCATGATGATACCGATACCGGGAAGCTTCATAGCGCTATATGTGCTGTTGAATAAGCTGCACCTTATAAACACCAGGCTCGGGTATATACTGCCGCAGATAAACGCGGGCCTCGCCCTGGCCATATATCTTCTAAAGACATTCTTTGAGCAGTTGCCTAAAGACCTGGAGGATTCGGCCAGGATAGACGGCTGCGGAAAGTTCGGCGTATACTGGCATATAGCCATGCCTCTCGCCAAGCCGGCCATAGCCGTTATAGTGGTCTTTAACGCTATGGCTGTATGGAACGAATACCTTCTTGCCATGTTGATACTATCGAGCAAGGCGCTTATGCCCTTGCAGAGAGGTCTAATGGTCTTCCAGGGTGCACACATCACGCAATATCCTCTCCTTATGGCGGGAATAACGATAACTGTAGTGCCCATAGTGGCGGTCTATCTTGTAATGCAGCGCCACATAATATCGGGCATAACGGCAGGCGCTGTAAAAGGGTAGAAAGGAGTCAATATGAAGAGAAGGGTTTCTCTAATAATACTGGTAGCCTTTTTATCTTGTCAAGCGACTGCCTATGGGCAGCAAGCAACGTCTGTATCGAATACGCAGATATCGCAGAGAAAGATCAATGTCAATAAGCCTCCCGACTCTGTAGTATACCCATTTAGAGATGATAGAGAAGATGCCATTACTGAGGCGCTCATGGAGGCCGAGCAGAAGAAGAGTGCTCCAAAGAGCTATATACAAGGTAAGCCTGTGGCAATGCAGGAAGGGTCAGATCCGGCTGGAGAGGACCTGGGCAACAATAGTAAATTGAAGAAGATAAAGATCAGGAATGGTATACCCAAAGACGCAGAGCTCGGTAACGGCTTTGTAAGGAAGATCAACGAGAAGATATATCCTGTAAAGATAAGCGGTGACTACCAGATGTCCTGGGGCTATGACGATGGCCACGAGGATACCGAGGGGCAGAAGGGCACATGGAAGAGCGCCGATTTTAATAGGGCGAATCACGTATATGTGCTGGACAACCAGTATATCTTCGGCAGGGAGCGGGAGAACACTTATGATAAGCAGCTCTTCAGCCGATTTCGCATGAGACTCGAGACCGTCAGGGAGACGGGTTTTAATATACTCTCTGAAACTGTAATAGACCCGTGGAGTTTTGTCGGGAAGACCGACCCGATCGTGATCACAGGCTCGAACGGCACGCAGCTCCCTATGCAGCTAAGGTACTGGTCGAACACGCAGAGTACCATAGATCAAAGGACCATACTCTCCAGCGGCGCCGACTTTGTCAATATACCCGAGATAAAGGTAAATGACGGTTCCACGCACCAAACGCGCGTAGCCAGTAGGTGGGCGGGCGCGATCTTTGATATACCGCCCATGGATATAAACAGGGACTTTCGCCCCATGAGAAAGCTCGAGGTCAACTACACGAGCGAGAACCTCGGCTTCAAGGTCTTCCCTTTGGCCGACCAGGACCACGCCTATACCTCGGATGATCCGCTTACTCTCTCCAACAACCATATGTACTGGGAGCCGAGCCCGTGGCTGCGCTATTGGGACCCGGCCATATATTATGGCCCGTCAAACGACTTTATGCGCGGCCAATGGAGAGACGATATACCTTTTGAGGCCAGAGACAGCGACTTCAATTTTCTTACGCTCTTAAGGGGCGTCTCATTCGAGTTCAATTACGGCGATCTTTATATAGGAGGCGCCACCGCGTCTCCTATGACGCCTTGGCAGGATTATGGGCACATAAACAGCCTGCCCGGAGCGATACGCCTCAAGCAGAGGCTCTTTAGCGATAAGCGGTTCTACACTGGAGGGGTCTATACGTATGACTACGGTTTCGATGGCGGCCACGTGGACGCCTATAACCATACCTTCGGCATAGACGCCGGATACGAGATACCGGAGAAGTTTTCATTGCGCGGTGAGGTCGCGTGGTCGCACGATAAGACGGACAACCACGGAAACGACCCCCATATCACCGATCTGCAGTCGAAAGGGACCGCCCTAAAGATCGAGTCAAAAGGGGAATTTCTCGAGGACACGGGCGGCAATCCCCAGCTGAAGGTAAGCTCGAGCTTCACGCATATGGGTGACGGCTTCAGGCCGCGCCTCTCTAACTACAGGAATACCAGATACGATGAATTCTGGGGCAAGCACATAAACTTCGAAGCCGTGAGCCCGGATTTTGACGCCTTCCGCATAGGAGACGGCATAGATATCGGCAGGGATGTATTCAACGTGAGGGCGGAGACCATCTTCTTCAATGAGAAGGTCAATACCTTGACAGACATGAGGTTCGTCTCTGGAGACAACGGAAAGATAGAGAACGTATATAGAGAAGAGGTCACCATAACGCCTATCGAGAATATTGTCATTAAGGGGCTTGCGCGCTACCAGGACCTCTCACACACGAGAGTTGATACCGATCCGTTCATATTGACAGACTTTATATCAAGGGATAATACGGACGAGTATGTGATGAACACAGATATAACGGCAGGCGAAGACTCCGATGTCTGGACCTGGTCAGCGGG
>JBDRDE010000213.1:0-8138 GCA_043821065.1 Candidatus Omnitrophota bacterium | reverse complement strand
TTCATTAAACGGCTTGGCAAGTATCTGGAGCCCTATCGGCAAACCACCTTCGGCGTAGCCACACGGTATCGAGACGCCCGGTATGCCTGTGAGATTAGCGGGAATGGTGAATATATCCGAGAGGTACATGCTCAACGGGTCATCTATCCTCTCGCCTATCTTGAAGGCAGGCGTAGGGGATGTGGGCGTGACTATGCAGTCAAAACCTTTAAAGGCCTTCTCAAAATCCTCCCTCATCTTTGTCCGCACCTTAAGGGCCTTTAGATAATATGCGTCGTAGTATCCGCTGGAGAGGACATATGTGCCGAGTATAATGCGGCGCTTTGCCTCGTCGCCGAATCCGGCCGCGCGCGTATCCATATACATATCCAGCAGCGAACCCTTCGCGCGCGCGCCGTACTGCACGCCGTCGAACCTCGCCAGGTTGGAGCTTGCCTCAGCGGGCCCTATTATGTAATACGTGCTCACCGCGTAATCGGTGTGGGGCAGCGATACCTCATCGACCTTCGCGCCCAGCCCCTCCAGGAGCTTTACAGCGTTTAAGACCGCTTCTCTTACCTGGCCGTCTATCCCCTCTATGAAATACTCTTTAGGTATCCCTATCCTGACACCCTTGACATCGCTTACAAGCGCCTTTGTGAAGTCCGGCACTTCCTTATCGACCGAGGTAGAGTCTTTAGGGTCGTAGCTCGATATAGCGCCTAAAAGGAGCGCGCAGTCGCGCATGTCCTTCGCGAATGGCCCTATCTGGTCCAGGCTAGAGGCGAACGCTATCAATCCATACCTAGAGACCCGGCCATAAGTGGGCTTCATGCCTACCACCCCGCAGAGCGCTGCGGGTTGGCGTATAGATCCGCCCGTGTCAGACCCAATGGATAGCGCCGCCTCACCTGCGGCAACGGACGCGGCCGCGCCTCCGCTCGATCCACCCGGTATCCTCTCCAGGTCCCATGGGTTTCTTGTGGGGCCATAGCAAGAAGTCTCGCACGAGGAGCCAAAGGCGAATTCATCCATGTTGGCGCGGCCTATTATAACGGCCCCCTCTCTTCGCAGATTATCGATAACGGTAGCGCTATAAGGCGGCCTGAACCCTTCCAGTATCCTCGATGCGCATGTGGTAAGGCGCCCTTCTACGCATATATTATCCTTTACCGCTATAGGTACGCCGTAAAGCCTGCCGGACTCCCTGCCCTTGATGAGCTTCAGCTCATCTTTGATCCGGTCTTTGTCAAACGAGATAAAGGCGTTCACTTTGCCGTCTATCTTATCGATCCTCTCGGAAAAAGAGAATAGGACCTCCTCGGGAGAGACGGATCTCTTCTTTATGAGCTCCCTGATCTCGAACGCTGTCAGGCTACATAGATCGCTGGGCAATTTACTCTCCCTCTACAACCTTCGGTACCTTAAAAAAGGCCTCGTTCTTCTTTGGGGCATTGGCAAGTACCTTATCTAGCGGAAGTGACTCCCCGACCTTGTCTTCTTTAAATACGTTCGTTATGGGCAAAGGGTGGGTGGTTGGCTGGGTTTGGTTCGTATCCACGCCGTTTAGCTTCTCTATATATGAGATAACATCGGCGAGCTGGCCCGAGAAACTCTTGGCCTCCTTCTCGCTAAGGCGTATCCTTGCCAGGTTGGCTATATACTGGACATCTATCTTTTTATTTACATTCATAACACCCTCATGTCATTCCGGCTTTCTCCTCGCCGCATTCGTGTAGGGAGAAATGCCGGAATCTCGGCATGTTAGATTCCGGTATTTCTCGCCAAGCATATGCAAAAGCTCGAAAACCGGAATGACAATAAACGTATATATTATAAGCTATGGTATTTTTACATAATTAAGGTCAAATGTCAATCCCCCGATCGACTTCGGCTATAGCCTCGGAGATCCGGGCAAAGTCTCCGAGAGCGAGCGTCTCGGCCCTGCTTTTTGGGTCTACACCTAACACCTCAAGCATGCCGCGCATGCGGTCTTTTGAAACCCCCATAGCGCCTTTTCCTGATAGAGAAGAGAGTATGGTCTTTCTTCTCTGAGAGAAGGCCCTCCTTATCGTCCTGAATAAGGCCGCTTCGTCTCTGACTGTAACACTCGGGCGCGATAGCACGCGCAGCCTGAGGAGCGCGGAGTCGACTTTTGGCTCGGGAAAGAAGGCCTTCCTGCGTATATCCAGCAGCTTCTTTATATCGCAGTAGAACTGCGCGAAGAGGCTCAGCGAGCTATAGTCGTCCTCGCCCGGCCCAGCGGCCAGGCGCAGCGCCACCTCTTTTTGGATTATTATGTATATCTCCTCGATCCTCTGCCTGTTCTCAAAAAGCTTTTCGAGTATAGGGGTCGTTATATAGAAAGGCAGGGCGCCAACCACCTTTATCTTGCCACCGGGCAAGGCGCCTATGTCAAAGTCTAGTATATCGCCCTGAGCGACCGTTAGATTTTCATAACGGCTCAAAAGACTGCTCACCAGGCCATATAGCTTTCTGTCCTTCTCCACGGCCCAGACGCGGCCTGAAGACTCCGCGAGAGGCTCCGTCAGGGCGCCGAGCCCCGGTCCTATCTCTAGTACGGCCTCTTCTCTCTTTAGTTCCAAGAGCCTTACTATCTTATCCCTTAGGTTCCTATCTATAAGAAAATTCTGCCCAAGGGACTTCCTCAGATAGAAGTCATGCTCCTTGGACAACGCGACTATTTGGGTTTTTGTAAGCACGTCTGTGTCTGCTCGTGTTCTTATTAGTGCCTGTTAGTGTTTCGCTAAACGGCAGGCGAGCCGCACGGCCTCTCTCATGCTCGATGGGTCGGCCACTCCTTTATACGCTATATCATACGCGGTCCCGTGAACAGGAGAGGTCCTCGCGTACGGCAATCCAAGGGTCACGTTCACGCAGCTCTGCCGGCCTAATGTCTTGACCGGTATCAAAGCCTGGTCATGATACATCGCTATAAGAGAATCCACCTTGCCGTTGTAGAGCAGGTTGAAGGCGCTATCGGCCGGTATGGGGCCGCTTATGGCCCGGATCTTCGGTTTTAGCGCCTTTATTGCCGGGGAGATAATGTCCCTCTCTTCCAATCCAATAGTTCCCCCCTCACCGGCGTGAGGGTTGAGCGCGCAGACACCTATCTTCGGTCTCTCTATCTTAAAGTCGCGCCTCAAAGCTGCGTAGGTCAACAGGGCCGCGTCCTTTATCTTGTCTATTGTAAGCGCCCTGCTGACATCTTTAAGGGGTATATGCCTTGTGACCACAGTCACCTTCAGCCTGCCGCCTGTAAACATCATCGCCACCTTCTTGGTGTCAGCGCGGGCTGCGAGATACTCTGTGTGGCCTTGGAATTTTATGCCGGATCTAGTGATCGCCTCTTTGTTGACCGGCGCTGTGGCCAGGGCTGAAGATAGACCGCTCTCTATAAGAGAGATCGCCGCGTCGATATACTCGACCGGAGCCCTGCCTTTGTCCTCACTATCTACATTTATGATATTTATACTGCCGCGCTTGATGGGCCTCTTTTTTGGATCCGATAGCTCCCGCAGGCCTATCTCGTTAAAAGATACTCTGGCCCTTTTGGTTTTGGCGGCCTTCTTCATGCTCGCGAGCTCTCCTATAAGAATGAGATCAGCGAGCCTTGTAAGGGATCTGTCTTGCAGGGTGGGTATCAATATCTCAGGGCCTATGCCCCGGCTGTCCCCCATGGTCACAAGGACCAGGGGTTTATTTGATGGAGATATACGCATCTGATTTTAAACTATCGAGCCAGTCTTCGAACTTCTGCTGCATCTTGGACCTATAGAGCGCCATATTGACCTTCTCATGAACATCCTCAAGGGGCACCAACTTCTCGTCCTGCCTGTCGTAGGCCTTGAATGTATAGTATCCCATGGGGGTCTCCAATATCCGGGAGACCTCGCCTATCTTTAGGGCGAATATCACGTCTTCTATCTCTTTTAAAAGCTGCCCGCGCTCTATAAAACCGAAGTCCCCGCCCTCTTCTCTGCGAAAATCCTCCGAGTAGTTAAGGGCGAGAGCTGTAAAGTCCTCTCCTTTTACAGCCAGGGCGTTGATGTCTTCGGCCAGCTTGCTGCTCTCGAGAGAAGTGCGCACGCCGTCAGTCTTTATCAATATGCCATAAACAGCGATGCGTTCAGGTTGCTTGTAGTCA
The DNA here is from genome assembly GCA_043821065.1 of Candidatus Omnitrophota bacterium. Taxonomy (GTDB): domain Bacteria; phylum Omnitrophota; class Gorgyraeia; order JABMRJ01; family JABMRJ01; genus JAZFTF01. Next base: position 3,991 of record JBDRDE010000213.1, on the reverse strand, counting down.
TCTATGTGGTCCTGATAATAGGTGTTGATCTCTGAAGGCTGTATGTTTATGGTGCGTCGGACCTCGCGATCTATGGTCTTCTCCAGCATAAGCATATCCCTATACTTTTTCTTCAGCTCGTCAAGCGTCATCCTCTGCTCTTTTAAAAGTTCCTCGAACGAGGCGCCTTTGGCCTTGACATCCTCCTTTACCATATTCACGCGCTCTTCAATCTCGATATCAGAGACTGTCATGCCGAGCTTTTTGGCCACGCTCATTATAAGCTTATCGTTTATAAGCTGCCTTAAGATATCCATCCTGGCCTTATCGAGATTCTCGTAGATCTCTTTGTCCGTCTTGTATATCTGGGAGAATTGCCTATAGAGCGGATAGAGAAGGCTGTCGACTTCGGACTGGGTGATCGCCTCGTCATTGACCACCGCGACGACCTTGTCCAGTATCTCGGCGCGCGAGGCCGGCGCACCGAGAAGGACGATCGATAAAAAAAGTATGTAGGTCCTCGCTATTTGATAGAAGCGAGACCTTTCTGACATTACTGTATTCCTTCTACGCCTACAGGGCCTCCGGATGAGCGGCCATAAAGCTCTTCTTGCGGTATCTCCTGTGGGGTGTTCAGCAGCTCTGTATTCATCGTCACCTTTGTCTGGGATTTGAGCCTATTGACAAGCTCCTCAAGGAGCCTCCCCCTCTTCTGGGTCAAGAGGATATTCTCTATCCTCTCTCTCACATCCTCGTACTTCATGGGCTCGGGCGCACGCTTGTCGGTGAGCTTTATTATATGATAACCGAACTGTGTCTTTACCGGACCGCTCGTCTCTCCTACCTTTAATTTCATGCAGACATCCTCGAATTCCGGTACCATCTGGCCCACGGAGAAGTACCCTATGTCTCCGCCCCTTTTGCTGGTGACATCCTTTGAGAGATCCCTGGCAAGCTCTTCAAAGATGGCGCCGGCGTTGAGCTTATCGCTTATATCAGAGGCCTCTTCCATGGTGTTCACGAGTATATGGGAAGCCCTGTATAGTTCCGGGCTTTCCAGCTCGGCCTTGTTGCCATCGTAGTAGGCCTTGATATCCTTTTCGGTCACATCTATCTTTTCGTCTATCTCATCCTGGGCCAACCTGGCGATGAGTATCCTCTTTCTGGCCTCTTCAAAGAGCATCACTATATCCGAGTCTTTATCGAGCCCCTTATTGACCGCCTCTTTATAAAGGAGGTCCTCCACAACAAGGTTCTCCAGATAAGCGGCTTTATTGGCTTCGGCTATCGGCCTTATGGTGTCCGGGAGCTTGTTTATCCTCTCCTCGAACTGGCTCAATGTGATCACTTCGTCACCGATCGTGGCAACTATCGACCCGCTGTCCTGCGCGCCGCCCTTTTGCCCACACCCCGCTATTGAGATCGCTAATATACAGAATAAAACAAGTCCTGCGCACTTCGTCATAAGTCCCCCTTAATGAGCACATGATTTACGAAAAAAACATTTTTCGTAAATCATAGGTGCGAATTAACTCCGCCGAATGCGTAGAAATTTTCGAAGATAATTTCTACGCGTCTTATGAGGCGGAGTATTTACTCTAAGTGACAATATATTAGCACAATATAGATACTGATACAAGATTAATTACAAATTTTGCCGGTTAGCAAAGCCGGCATGTTCGGGTCAATGCTTGCCGGACCTGTATGAATCGACGGCCGACTTCAGAAGCCTGCAGTAGAAATCGAATCCAACCGCCACTATATACCCATGCTGCTGTGAACCGAGTAGATTTCCCGCCCCGCGTATCTCGAGATCCTCCATAGCCAGCTTGAACCCTGAACCCAGTTCCGTGAATTTTTGTATAGAATTAAGCCTCTTCTGGGCCTCCTCTGTTAATATAGCCTTTTTAGACACCAGGAGATAGGCGTAGGCGTCCCTGGTAAAGCGCCCCACCCTCCCCCTGAGCTGGTATAATTCGGAAAGCCCGAAAGCGTCCGCCCGGTTTATGAGTATCGTGTTGGCGTTGGGTATGTCTATGCCGGATTCGATGATGGTGGTGCAGACGAGGATATCTATCTTGTTCTTTATAAATCCCATCATCGCCTTCTCGAGCTCTTTCTCCGTCATCTGTCCATGCCCTACACTTATACGCGCCTTCGGCAGGAGCTCCTTTAGCTTGTTCGCTATCTTCTCTATGCCCTTTACCCTGTTGTGGACGAAGAAGACCTGTCCTCCCCTGCTAAGCTCTCTCTGTATAGCCTTCTTCACAAATTCATCCGAATATTCGACCAGCTCAGTAACGATCGCCTGCCTCTTAGCGGGAGGGGTGTTTATCACAGACATATCCCGCGCTCCCATTAGGGCCATATAGAGCGTGCGCGGTATGGGAGTCGCGGTAAGTGTCAAGACATCGAGCATAAACCTGTATCTTTTTAGCCTCTCTTTGTGACGCACCCCGAAGCGCTGCTCCTCATCTATTATGAGAAGTCCCATGTCTTTAAAGCTTATATCGGGAGAGAGAAGCCTGTGGGTCCCTATGACTATATCGACGGCCCCGGTCTTCAGCTCTTCCACGATTATAGACTGTTCCTTCTTGGTCCTAAACCTGCTGAGCATCTCGATCCTTACGGGGAAATCCTTCATTCTCGTCCTAAAGGTGTTATAGTGCTGTTCCGCCAAGATCGTGGTCGGCACGAGTATGCATACCTGCTTATTGTTCATGACCGCCTTGAATGCGGCGCGCAGCGCCACCTCGGTCTTGCCATAGCCGACATCCCCGCAGAGAAGCCTGTCCATAGGCTTATTGGCCTCCATATCTCTCTTGGTCTCCTCGACAGACCGTATCTGGTCGGGTGTGTCCTCATATGGGAATGACCCTTCGAGCGCCTTCTGCCAGTCCGTGTCGCGCGCGAAAGAGAACCCCTTAAGCGCCGCTCTCTTCGCCTGAACATCAAGGAGTTCGTAGGCAAATGTGACCACTCCCTTCTGGGCCTTCTTTTTTATATTCTGCCATGATTTAGAGTCGAGGCGGTGGACCCGCGGAGGTCTTTTCTGGAAGCTCACATACTTCTGTATGAGGTGGAGGTCGCCCGATGGCACATAGAGAGTATCGCGATCGGCATATTCGATAACGAGATGGTCTACGAATTTCTTGTCGACCTTTAGCCTGTCCATCCCGCGATAAATACCTATCCCGAACTTCGTGTGGACGACATAATCCCCGGGCTCGATATCTATAAAGTTGTTTATAGGGTAGTCTTCAAACTCGCGGTCTACGCTCTTCTTTAGCCTGCGCGGCCTTAGGCCCTTTATGGGCAGTATTATCACCGCGTTGTGGTCCTCAAACCTCTGGCCCGTGAGCAGTATATAGCTCGTTATCTTGTCGACCTTATCGACATCCAGCTCTATCCTTATCGGGGATTCGAAGCTTAGGGGGAATATCTCTATGATCTCGCCCTTGCGGCTGAGGTCGCCCTCTTCGAGCGCCTGGTCGCATCGCTTATAGCCGAAAGAGACGAGCTGCGATACAAGCTCCTCCGGATCGATCGTTTCGCCTTGATAGACCTTTATCGTCTCAAACATCTCCATATGCAATATTATATCTAATCCCCCCGATCTATTCAAGCCTGTCGCACTAGATAAGCTTCCCGGTGTCGCTTGCTCGACCGCTACCAGGAGCTTCCCCTAGTTTAAGCGCTGCCGGGGGCTTGCCTCCGTGCATCCTAAGCTTTTCGGTGTTGCTTGCTCGACCGATTTTTTTACCCGTGCTTATGGACTTACGTCCCTCGCCTCACATATGTAATCCAGAAGCTCGGGACGCCATATGTCTTGCTATGGCAGAACAACGTAACTATAACGGCGCTCATTCGCTTGCCAAGTAGCTACAACACCCAATCAGAGTGAAGCGCCCTCATACGCTCATTCGCGTAAGTCCATAAGCACCTGTATCCAAGACTAGAATGGCCAAAAAAATCTAATCTCTCGCAAACAACACCGAAAAGCTTATGCAGC
>JBDRDE010000212.1:0-9895 GCA_043821065.1 Candidatus Omnitrophota bacterium | reverse complement strand
AGCGAAGGCTATGCGAGAGAGATATTGACCAAGGAGTTCGGATGCGGGTTGGACGGCTTATTGAAGGGGCGCGCGAACGATCTTTATGGCATAGTCAACGGCGCCGACTATTCTACATGGAACCCAAAGACCGACAAGTTTATAAAAAAGAACTATGATGAAGATACGCTCGATAATAAACTTGAATGCAAAAGGGACCTGTCCAAAGAGTTCGGCATACCGTTCAATAAGGAGGCGCCCCTCATAGGCATGATAACGAGGCTGGCCGATCAGAAGGGCGTGGATCTGGTAGTCCAGGACCTGGAGGATATATTGGCGTTAGGGGCAAACTTTGTGATATTGGGTACGGGCGACGACAGATACAACAGGCTTTTTGGGAATCTCGACAAAAAATATAAAGGTAGAGCCGGGGCGAGGGTCGCGTTTGACAATTCTCTGGCCCATAAGATAGAAGCCGGATCTGATATGTTTCTTATGCCTTCCAGATATGAGCCGTGCGGCCTAAATCAGATGTACAGCCTAAGGTACGCAACCATACCGGTAGTAAGGGGCACAGGCGGGCTCGAGGATACCATAGAGGACTTCGATCCCCATACGCGCAAGGGCAACGGTTTCAAATTTAGAAGGGCCTCCGGGCAAGATATGCTGGAGGCCGTAAGGCGGGCAGTAGATCTCTTTAAGGATAAAGAGATCTGGAGAGGATTGATGAAGAACGCGATGAGCTGCGACTTTTCATGGGAGCATTCGGCTGAGAAGTATGTGGAACTGTATAAAAAAATATCGGGAGCTTAGGTTCGCGGTTTGCGGTTAGCGGTTTGCGTGCGATACGCTAACCGCGCACCGAAAACCGTACACCGCGTCAGGAGTTTTTTCTATGAATAAAATAAATTTCGCCATGGCGATGCACTTTCATCAACCGGTCGGAAACTTCAAAGAGGTCTTCGAGAGAGTATACCAGCGCTGCTACAGGCCTTTTTTAGAATTTCTTCCGTACTATCCCGAAATAAAGCTTGCCATACACATATCAGGAAGCCTGCTCGATTATTTCAAGCAGGACCATCCCGAGATCCTCGATCTCATAAGAGAGATGGTATCCAAAGGGCAGGTAGAGATAATGGGGGGCTCATATTATGAGCCTATATTGACGGCCATACCGCCTAAGGATATAAGCGGCCAGATAAGGATCATGGCCAAGGCCATCAAAGACGAGTTTGGTTTTACACCTAAAGGGATGTGGATACCGGAGCGCGTATGGCATCCGGACCTTTCGGATGCCCTCTATAAGGCGAGCATGCGTTACTGCATACTAGATGATACGCACTTCCTCCTCTCGGGCGTGGCGAAAGAGGATACATACGACTTCTTCTTTACCGGAAAGAAGAATGAGAGGGTCGCTGTCTTTCCATCGGATAAGATGCTTCGATATACCATACCATTCAAAGATCCGCAGAAGACGATAGACCACTTCAAGAAGATCGCGGCCAGGAAGAAGAACCCGCTCTTGGTCTACGCGGACGATGTAGAGAAGTTCGGTGAGTGGCCCGGTACATATGAATGGGTATATACAAAAGGGTGGCTGAAGCATTTCTTTGAAACCCTCACCAAGAATAAAGAGTGGATAAGGCTGGTAAAACCCTCCGACTATCTTAAAATGTATAAGCAGAAAAAGCATATAGAGATACAGGAAGGCGCCTATGAAGAGATGATGGCCTGGGCCGGGGGGCCATGGTCTAATTTCCTGAATAAATACCCTGAAGCAGGCCACATGTATAAGAAGATGCGCTATGTAAGCTCCAAGGTCGAAGAGTTCGCGAAGACCCATAAAAAGGATAAGGATAATATCTATTGGTCAAAGATAGAGCTATATAGAGGGCAGTGCAACTGCGGCTACTGGCACGGCGTATTCGGCGGGCTGTATATGTACCATTTAAGAAGCGCCATATACAATCACCTTATAGCCGCCGAGAATATAATAGACAAGGCAAAGCATGGCAAGAAAGCGGATTGGATAGAGACCAAAGAGTTCGACTTCGATGGAGACGGTACAGACGAATTTATTGTGGAGAACAAGAACATGGCCTGCTACTTTGACGCCGAAGAGGGCGGCGCGTTAAAGGAACTCGACTACCGCCCCATATGCGCGAATATCATCAATACTATCGCCCGAAAAAAAGAGAGCTACCATAGGAATGTCAAGACGGTCGAGCCGTTCCTGGCCGATAAGCTCACTTATGATAGATATCCCAGATACTGTCTCAGGAATTACTTTGTGCCGGAAGACCTCGAGAGAGACGCCTTCGCGAACGCCTCGTTCAAGGATGACGGCAATTTCGCGAATGGCGCCTATGAGGCCCGGAAGAAGGCGGATGGCGTGGTATTCAAGCGCGTCTTCGCGGTTTCGGGTGTCGAAGTCGAACTTGTCAAGGATATCACCGTCAGGAGCGGGTGGGTAGACGTAGAATATAAGATAAAGAAGCTTGGCCCCAAAAAATTGGAGAGGCTTTTCGGCGTGGAGTTCAACCTGACGCTGCCATATTTAAATTCTGATAGATACAGGTACTTTTCTGACGCCGAGGTCCTTGGCACGCTCAACACAAAAGGCATTCTTCATGACCCCGCGGCGTTTGGCATCCTGGATTCGGGAAAGGAGCTTGAGACGAAGCTGAACTTCTCAAAGAACGCCAAAACGCTCTGGTACTTCCCCGTAGAGACGGTTTCCCAGTCGCAAGTATCATACGGGCTCAACCATCAGTGCGCCTGTGTATTCGGCATGTGGAAACCCACCTTCGATAGATACGGCGTATTCAATCTAAAGATAAAGTGGTGTATCGGGCAGAGCTGCAGGTAAAAATTACGTAACTAAAAAATTTACATTTTTTTGTTGACAAGGTTTGTGCGGCGTGATATAATTTTGCTCAGTTAGCACAGTGTATGTGCAGATAAGTGAAGCAATGAGGCGTTCCGCCACGGAACGCCAATTTTATTTAAAGCTGGATCATAAGGACGAAGACGTCTTTTTTAGCTAAGCAATGTAAGCTGAAAAGGGCGTTTTTTAATGAGCACATAGTTTATGAAAATTTTAGCATGGCTTACGAGGCTGGATAGATGAATTGGAGGCTTGCAATGAATTTCAGAGTTATAATATTGGTGATCTTGGGAGTGTTTATAGGGGCCGGCGCGGCAAGCGCAGGTGAGCTAGCGGAAGACCTGGATATAAGCGGGACGATCGATTTTTCTTCTGCCTATATCTGGAGGGCCCAGACCTTGGTCGATGGCCCCGTTCTACAGCCGGCGGCCAATATTACCTATAAAGGATTCGCGTTCGATTTCTGGAGCAATTGGGATCTTGCCGAAGACGAAGAGTTCACTGAGATCGACTATACGTGGAGCTATTCAACCAGCCTGGGATTTGTTATCCCAGATGAAGATCTCCTGGATAAGATAGATGTGACCGGCGGTTATACCTTTTATACGTTCCCGAATCTTGACGACGATGATATAACCAATGAAATATATTTTGGCATCTCACTCGATACGCTTTTACAGCCGTCATATACTGCTTACTGGGACTTTGACCAGGGGGATGGCTGGTATCACGAATGGGGGATAGGCCACAGCTTTGATCTCGAACCGATCACTGTGGATGCGGGTATTTCACTGGGCCTGAACGTGGAGCAATGGGGTTATGATACAAGTCTTACAGCGCTAAATTTTGCTACATCGGCAACTATCCCGCTGGATAAGATATTTAATATAGAATACCTAAAGTATATAACAGTCGCGCCGCATATTAGCTACTCTTTGCGTCTGGATACTCAGTATGAGAATGAGGTCTATGGCGGCGTCGCTGCGACAGTAGCTTTTTAAATGCTCCGGCTCATAAACCGTGCTAAAATTTTCTTTGAAAATTTTAGCACATTCGCCGGAGTTAATTCGCACTTATTAATGTGCTCATTAAGGAGGCTTAAGATGGATAGCGTAATTGCAATAACGAGAGTGGGGCTCGATACATTCTGGGTCCTTGTGGCCGCCTTCATGGTCTTCTTCATGCAAGCTGGATTCGGTATGGTGGAGGCGGGTTTTATAAGGGCGAAGAACGCGTGCAACATACTTACCAAGAACTTTCTGGATTTTTGCATGGCGTCTTTGGGGTTCTTCTTCTTCGGATACGCCATAATGTTCGGCACCGGAAACGGGTTTATGGGGTTTACGGGGTGGTTTCTATCAGGGGCTGAGTCGGGAGCCGATATACCCTTATATGCCTTCTGGCTCTTTCAGGCAGCTTTCTGCGGAGCGGCAGCTACTATAGTTGCTGGCGGTATGGCCGAGAGGATGAAATTTCCGGCGTATTTAGTATACTCATTTATAATATCCGCCTTCATCTATCCGATAGTGGGCCACTGGATATGGGGTGGAGGATGGCTTGCCAAGCTAAATTTTGCGGATTTCGCAGGGTCAACAGTCGTCCACGCTGTCGGTGGATTTGCAGCTTTAATAGGAACTATAATATTAAAACCACGTGCGGGAAAATATAACCCTGATGGGACGGCAAACGCTATTGCCGGCCATTCTATACCACTGGCCTCTTTAGGTGTGTTTATACTATGGTTCGGATGGTTTGGATTCAATCCCGGCTCTACTTTGAGCGTAGGTGATGGAAGCCTGATCGCCAGGGTCGCTATAAACACAAATCTCGCCGCAGCTACAGGTGGTATATTCGCCATGATCACCGTATGGAGAATGTTCGGCAAGCCCGATCTCTCCATGGCGATGAACGGCGCCCTTGCTGGTTTAGTTGCGATTACAGCACCTTGCGCATTTGTAGACCCGTGGGCAGCTATAGTGATAGGCGCCATCGGGGGTATTATAGTGGTACTGGGAGTCGTTGGCCTAGATAAATTGAGAATAGACGACCCTGTTGGAGCCGTACCGGTCCATGGCTTAAACGGTATATGGGGAACCTTGGCCATAGGCATCTTCGGCAAGAAGGCCTTAGGCCTCGCATCAGATGGCCTGCTTTATGGAGGAGGTTTCACTCAGCTTGGCGTGCAAGCGCTTGGCGTGACAGCTGTAATCCTCTTTATTCTCGTCACCATGGGCGCTATATTTCTATTGATAGACAAAACGATAGGTCTGAGGGTCAGCAGGGAAGAGGAGCTCAAAGGTCTGGATATAGGAGAACATGGGTTGGAATCCTACGCGGGGTTTCAGATATTCACAACCGAATAAAACAAGGGTTGGCGGTTTGCGTGTGACACGCTAACCGCTGACCGAACACCGCGAACCGAGACAGTTACTGAGGAGGTAACCATGAAACTTATAGTAGCGATGATACAGCCGCATAAACTGCCGGATGTTAAACAAGCACTCTATGACGCCGGAGTATACAAGATGACGGTCACAAACGCTCTTGGTGCCGGCCAACAGAAAGGGTATACAGAGACATATAGAGGTGTTATTCATGAGGTCAACCTCTTAAAGAAGGTAAAGCTTGAGATAGCGGTCAATGAGGATTTTGTTCAGCCTACGATCGATGCTATAATAAAAGGCGCTAAGACCGGGAAGATCGGTGACGGCAAGATATTTGTGCTCGATTTGCCGGAATGTATAAGGATTCGGACTGGAGAGAAGGGCAACAGAGCGATAGGGTGAGCACGACGAAAGTAACACAGATATTGAGAAAAGAGCTTGAAAAATGTTTGAAAAGGATATATGATAACTCTAAGTTCAGCAATAAGTTAGGTAAGCAAACTATAAAAAATAAGGGAGGAGCATAGATATGGCGACAAAGACACTGACGAAAAGCAAGAGAAAGATATACGCGAGTACTAGCGGCGGCAAGAAGACGAGTGTGAATAAGCAAATAGATAATAGAAAGGGGAATGAGATGCCGGGGTTAACCAAGAAAGACGTAATGAAGATAGTAAAAGACCAGGATGTCAAATTTATAAGGTTGTGGTTTACAGACATCTTGGGGCAGGTAAAGAGTTTTTCGATCACAGATAATGAACTTGAGAACGCGCTGGAAAGCGGCATGGGGTTTGACGGTTCATCGGTTACAGGGTACCAAGATATAGAAGAATCAGACATGATAGCCATGCCGGATCCCTCCACATTTACAGTACTTCCATGGAGGCCGAAAGAGAAGGCGGTTGGCAGGATGATATGCGATGTCCTACAGCCGGGCGGAAAGCCTTATGAGGGGGACCCGCGCTATATACTGAAAAAGGCGCTCGCTCGGGCAAAGAAGATGGGGTATGACCATTTCTATCTAGGCCCGGAGCTCGAGTATTTCTACTTCAGGAACGATAGCTCTACAGAGATACTCGATAAAGGCGGTTATTTCGACCTTACCACGCTCGATGTAGCAAGTGATCTCAGGAGAGACACGGTCTTTGCCCTTGAGGCGATGGGCATGCAGATAGAGTATTCCCATCACGAAGTGGCTCATTCACAACATGAGATAGATATGAGGTATGCGGACGCGCTGAAGATGGCAGATGATGTAATTACCTATAGGATAGCAGTCAAAGAGATAGCGAGAAAGCACGGTGTGTACGCCACATTCATGCCGAAGCCGATATTCGGACAGAACGGCAGCGGTATGCATACGCACCAGTCTCTCTTTAGGGGCAAAGATAACGCCTTCTTTGACAAGAACGACAAGCACCATCTGTCCAGTGATGCCAAGAAGTATATCGCGGGCCTCTTAAAACATGGACAGGAGATCTGCTCGATATTCGCCCAGTGGACGAATTCCTACAAGAGGCTTGTGCCAGGGTACGAAGCGCCTGTGTATCTCGCGTGGAGCCAGAGAAACAGGAGCGCTCTTATAAGGGTGCCTTTCTACCACCCCGGCAAAGAGAAAGCTACCAGGGCAGAGTTCCGCTCACCAGATCCTTCATGTAACCCCTATCTTACCTTCGCGGCCATGCTGCACGCCGGCCTGGACGGCATAGAGAAGGGGTACAAGCTGCCGGATCCGATAGATAAGAACCTCTATCACCTGACAGACAAAGAGAGAAAGTCTATGGGCATAGAGTCGCTGCCTGATTCACTCGGAGCGGCGATAGCTATAACAGAGAACAGCAAGCTTGTGGAGAAGGCGCTCGGTGACCATATATTCCCGCGCTTCATAGAGCTCAAGAAGAAAGAGTGGGAAGAGTACCGGATACAGGTGACCCAGTACGAACTAGATAAGTTCTTGCCGATACTATAAATATTTAATATTTGGGGACGTCTCCCACGTTTTTAACTATTTGTTTAGTAACGAGTTATGACAACAGTAAGTGCATATTTTAGCGTCACCTTGAGCGTAAAAATGCACGGTAGGTTGGTGTAACTAGCTATAAAATAATAGGATAGAAACGTGGGAGACGTCCCCAATTTACACGTCCCCAATTTACAAAAACGCGTTTAAAATATGAGAGAGACAGGATTTCCAGAAAAACAGGGCTTATACGACCCGCAATTTGAGCATGACTCATGCGGCGTGGGATTCGTCTGCAATGTTAAGGGCAGCAGATCCAATAAGATCATAAAACAGGGGCTGGAGGTGCTAGACCGCCTAAGCCATCGCGGCGCAGTAGGTGCCGATCCGGACACAGGTGACGGCGCCGGCATATTGATACAGATGCCACACAAGTTTTTCAGTAAGGTCTGTTCAAATTCCGGGATAGATCTTCCAAAAAACGGAGAATACGGGACAGGGCTCGTCTTCTTGCCTCAAGATAAAAAAGAGAGAGAATTCTGCGAAGAGGTTTTTAAGAAAGTAATAGATAACGAAGGGCAGAGGCTCTTGGGATGGCGCGATGTGCCCGTAGATGGTTCAAGTATCGGCAAATCTGCCCGAGATACCCAGCCCGTCATAAAGCAGGTATTTATCAAGAAGTCTATCAAGATAAAAGACCAGCTTGCCTTCGAAAGAAAACTCTATGTTATAAGGAAAGTGATCGAGAGCGATATAAGCGCGTCAGGGCTCAAAGAGAAGTCTTATTTTTATATCACAAATCTTTCCTCAAGAACGTTCAGCTATAAGGGGCTCCTCATGCCGCATCAGCTAGAGGATTTCTTTGTGGATCTGAAGGATAAAAGCGTAAAGAGCGCCATATGCCTCGTGCATTCGCGCTACAGCACAAATACATTTCCTACATGGGACCTGGCGCAGCCGTTCAGGTTTCTCGCCCACAACGGCGAGATCAATACCCTTAGAGGCAATATAAACTGGATGCGCGCCCGCGAGGGGCTTCTAAAGAGCGAGATCTTCGGTAAAGATATAGAGAAGATAAAACCCGTGGTCGTGCCGGGGGGTAGCGACTCCGCTACCATAGACAATGTGCTCGAACTTCTCGTCTTGTCAGGCAGGTCCGTACCACTTTCGATGATGATGCTCATACCGCCTGCATGGGAAGGCGACCGCTCGATGGACAGGAAGCTCAAAGACTTTTATAAGTATCAAGCATCTTCCATGGAGCCATGGGATGGCCCGGCCGCCATCGCATTTACGGATGGAACGCGCATCGCGGCGATCCTGGACCGGAACGGCCTCCGGCCCGCTCGGTACATAGTGACTAAGGACGATTTCGTAGTGATGGCCTCCGAAGTAGGGGTGCTCGATATAGACCCAAAAGATATAAAGGCCTCGGGCAGGCTTGAGCCAGGCAAGATGTTATTTATAAACACGGAGCGGGGCAGGATCATAAGCGATGAAGAGGTAAAGAGAGAGGTGGCGAATAAGAAGCCTTACGGCTCGTTCGTCCGTGAGCATATGATAGAATTCTCGTCATTGCGAGGAGCGAAGCGACGACGCAATCTCAGCCCAGATTGCTTCGCGCCGCTGCGCGGCGCTCGCAAAGACAGTTTTTTGGTCTCTCTGAAGGCGTTCGGATATACGCGTGAGGACTTAAAGATCCTTATAAGGCCGATGGCAGAGAGCGGCGTCGAGCCTACGGGGTCTATGGGCAATGACGCGCCGCACGCGGTATTATCGAAAAGGCCTCAGTCCTTATTTACTTACTTCAAACAGCTTTTTGCGCAGGTCACCAATCCCGCGATAGACCCCATACGGGAAGAGCTCGTCATGAGCCTTGAGAGCATCATCGGTCCGCAAAAGAACCTTTTAGAAGAGACGCCTGAGCACGCGAACAGACTGCTCGTAAAAGAGCCGATCCTGTCGAATGATGAACTGGAAAAGATACGCCACATAAAGAGAGACGGCTTTAAAACCAAGACCATCTCGACACTCTTCGAAGCCGGAAAGGAAGCCGATTTTAAAAAGGCCCTCGATCGTATATGCAGAGAGGCTACCGGCGCTATCAAGAAAGGGTACAGTTTTATCGTAATGAGCGACAGAGGCATCGATAAGAACCACGCCGCGTTACCGTCGCTTTTAGCGATAAGCGCGCTTCATCACTGCCTGATAGGTAAGGGGCTTCGTACACAGATAGGTATAATCGTTGAGAGCGGCGAGCCGCGTGAAGTCCACCACTTCGCCCTACTTTTCGCGTACGGCGCAGATTGTATAAATCCCTATCTGGCGATAGACTCGCTCAAATATCTGATAGATGAAGGCGAGCTCGATCTGACTTTCAATAAGGCGTTTGTGAATTACAGGAAGGCCGTCAACAAGGGTATACTTAAAGTGCTCTCAAAGATGGGGATCTCGACCCTTAGGAGCTACCGCGGCGCACAGATATTCGAGGCGTTGGGCATTAGCGACAGTGTCATTGAAAAATATTTTACCGGTACGGTTTCGCGCATAGGCGGCGTAGGGCTCGAAGAGATACGGCATGAGGCGCTGCTCAAGCACAAGGAGGCATACCCTGATAGAGATTTAGGGATTTCACAACTGCCTGGAGGAGGGGTCTACCAGTGGAGGCGTGATGGTGAATTCCAC
>JBDRDE010000211.1:0-3624 GCA_043821065.1 Candidatus Omnitrophota bacterium | reverse complement strand
TCTCATATCTCCAGCGGCAAATATCCCATTCTTTGATGTCATAAATCTATCATCTGTCTTGACATTGCCGCGCATGTCAAACTCTAGGCCTAATTTATCAAGCAGCCCTTCATGCTCCGGCTGTAGAAAACCTATCGCCAGTATTACCATGTCGGCCTCTATGTCAAACTCGCTTCCGGGAATCTCTCTCATCACCGGGCACGTCTTACCCGCCTCTTTTACAAACTCCAACTTAGCGCAGGAGAGCTTTTTGACAGATCCACCTTCTCCTATAAATTTCTTTGTCGTCACTGACCAGTGTCGGTCGCCGCCTTCGATGTGACTCGTAGAGCTCTTAAGCAACAAAGGGTATTTCGGCCAAGGATGCTCGTCGGTCCTACATTCGGGAGGCCTCTCTAACAGCTCTATCTGGACGACACACGCCGCGCCCTGCCTATGGGCAGACCCCACACAGTCGGCTCCGGTATCTCCGCCTCCTATTATAACCACCTTCTTGTCTTTAGCGTCAAGTAGTTCTTTCTCGCTGAACTTTGCACCATCCTGTTTTCTGTTAGACTGGCAGAGGTAGTCCATGGCAAAATATATCCCGCGCAGGCCTCTGCCCTCTATCTTAAGATCACGCGGCTTGCGCGAACCACCTGTAAGCGCTATCGCGTCAAACTCTTTCTTTAGTTTTGAAACAGAGTAGTCAACCCCCACATCCGTTCGGGTCTTAAATATTATCCCTTCTTTTTTTAGGATACCTACTCTTCTTTCTATGATCGACTTATTTAGCTTGAAATCCGGTATGCCTAAGCGCATGATACCGCCTATCTCTTCATCGCGTTCAAAGAGTGTGACCTTGTGCCCCGCCCTGTTAAGCTGCGCCGCGCACGCTATCCCAGCGGGCCCGGACCCCACTACCGCGACTCTCTTGCCGGTCCTCTTTTTAGGGGGGCGCGGCCTTATCAGCTTCTTCTTAAACGCGTACTCGATTATGGCGAGCTCGTTCTCTCTTATCGTCACCGGGTCATCGTTTATCCCTAAAACACATGAGTATTCGCAAGGCGCCGGGCAGACCCTGCCGGTGATCTCTGGCAGATTATTGGTAGCGTCCAAAAGTTTAAACGCCTTCTCCCACTCGCCATTGAAGGCAAGATCGTTCCATTCGGGTATATAGTTTCCCACGGGGCAGCCCCAATGGCAGAATGGAACACCACAGTCCATGCAGCGCGATGCCTGCTCCTTCGAATCTTTCACAGGGCGCGGCATGGCGACCTCGTGATAGTCCTTTACGCGCTCGCAGACAGGCCTGTATTCAGAGGGTTTCTTCTTTATCTTTAGAAAACCTTTTGGATCACCCATCAGCCACCTCATCGAGGATCATTATTTCTTTCCCATCGTCATTGCGAGGAAGCCTTGTTTGCATATCGGCTGACGAAGCAATCCAGGCCGAGCTACTTCCTAGATTGCTTCGTCGCCTGCATGTAAGCTCAAGCTCCTCGCAATGACGGCTGACTTTATCCATCGGAAGCCACCATAAGGTTCTGTTTCGACTCGATCTTGGCGCCTTCCAAGATGCGTTTATATTCAATAGGCATGATCTTTATAAACCTCTTCTTCTCTTTGCTGAAGTTCTCTAGTATATACTCTGCGCGCTTACTCTCTGTATATTTACAATGATTATTCAGAAGATCCTTTATCACGCTCTCGTCTTGGCCACTAAGAGGTTCCAGATCCACCATAGAGAGGTTGCACTTGTCCTTAAAGTCCCCTCTTTGGTCATAGACATAGGCTACCCCTCCCGACATTCCTGCCGCGAAATTCCTTCCGGCCCTGCCGAGCACGACCACCTTGCCGCCCGTCATATATTCGCATCCGTGATCCCCGACGCCTTCCACTACCGCGTAGAGGCCTGAGTTCCTTATGCAGAAACGCTCTCCCGCTATCCCTTTGATATACGCCTCTCCGCATATAGCGCCATAAAATGTGGTATTGCCTATAAGTATGTTCTCTTCCGGTATATAATCCGATCCCTTGTGTGGATATACGATTATCTTCCCGCCCGATATGCCTTTTCCTATGTAGTCGTTCGCGAACCCTTCCAGCTCAAACGTCACCCCTTTGGCCAAGAACGCCCCGAAGCTCTGCCCGGCTTCTCCGGTGAATTTGCAATTTATGGTGTCTTCAATAAGCCCCTCTTCGCCATGCGCCTTGCAGACCATGCCACTGAGCATAGCGCCCGTCGTCCTGTTGTGGTTTTTTATAGGCAGATCTAACGATACCTTTTGGGGATCTCTCTTTAAAGCGTCTTTTGAGAGCTCAATAAGACGCCTATCCAATACATCGTCTATGCCGTGATCCTGAGAGACGGTCCTATAGATACCGACATTATTAGGAACATCCGGCCTGAATAAGATCCTCGAAAGATCTATACCTGAAGCCTTCTCCGGCACTATATCCTTATCGATCTCGAGAAGGTCGGTCCTGCCTATAAGATCGTTCAGCCTCCTTATGCCGAGCGCCGCCATGATCTCGCGCAGATCCTGTGTCAAAAACATAAAATAATTGACTACTTCTTCGACCTTGCCCTGGAATTTCCTCTCAAGCATCTCGTCCTGCGTTGCCACACCTACCGAACAATTATTGAGATGGCAATGCCTTAGCATGATACAGCCCATCACTATAAGCGCGGCCGTGCAGACGCCGTACTCTTCAGCCCCCAGCATGGCCGCTATGGCGATATCCCGCCCGGTCCTCATCTGGCCGTCTGTCTGCAGGCGTACGCGGCTGCGCAGATCGTTCAAAACGAGCGTCTGGTGCGTCTCTGAAAGGCCCAATTCCCATGGAAGTCCGGCATGCTTTATAGAACTTAAAGGAGAGGCGCCCGTCCCGCCGTCTCCCCCGGATATCAGTATCATATCGGCGTGCCCCTTAGCTACGCCCGCGGCTATCGTACCTACGCCCACTTCTGAAACGAGTTTTACGCTGATACGGGCATTCGGATTGGCGTTCTTCAGATCGAATATAAGCTGGGCCAAATCCTCTATGGAGTAGATATCATGGTGCGGGGGAGGCGATATGAGCGTCACTCCAGGAGTGGTATAGCGGGTCCGCGCGATTATGTCGCTTACCTTGTGGCCGGGCAGTTGTCCGCCTTCGCCGGGCTTTGCCCCTTGGGCTATCTTTATCTGGAGCTCGTCGGCATTGACCAGGTAATTTGTGGTAACACCGAATCTCCCTGAAGCTACCTGTTTTATCGCGCTCTTTTTGGAGTCACCGTTAGGCAGTGGTGCAAAACGGGCCGGGTCTTCGCCCCCTTCTCCCGTATTGGACCTTCCGCCTATCCTGTTCATCGCCAAGGCCAGTGTCTCGTGCGTTCCCTTGGATATAGAGCCGAAGCTCATCGCCCCTGTCGCAAACCGCTTTGTGATCTCGCTTGCAGGCTCTACCTCGTCTATCGATATGGGATTACCAGCCTTTAACTTAAACAGCCCTCTTAATGTAGTAGGATTGGACGACTGGTCGTTGATCAGCCTGGCAAACTCTTTGTACTTAGCATAATCATTTTTGCGCGCGGCATACTGGAGCGTGGCGATACTCTCGGGGTTCCATAAGTGGAATTCACCATCACGCCTCCACTGG
>JBDRDE010000210.1:0-2587 GCA_043821065.1 Candidatus Omnitrophota bacterium | reverse complement strand
GTGATCGACAAGAGCCGTATAACGTGGTTGAGCAAGCCCTATACGGGCAAGAATTACGATGGCCTGTTGAGCCTGGGGCTTGGAGAGAATATCATAAAATTCGACGCAAAGGCCGCGGGCGATAACATACTAGCCGATAATCCGGAATTGAAGGAGATACAGATAGTCAAGGCATTCCCAGACATGGTCGAGTTGAGAGTAGAGTCACGCTCACCTATTGCCCAGGTGGGCGATTGGAGTTTCTATCTGATAGATGATGAAGGCGTGACGTTGACCGGGGTCAGGGATTCTATAGAAGAGGCCTTCCCGGTTATATCAGGCGCCGACTGGAGATTTGTGCACAAGATAGGGCGTAGAGACGACTCCGTCCGCATGAAGAACGGGCTATCGCTCTTAAAAGCTATCAGCACAAGCGGGTTCTTAAATGACCACATAATGACAAAGATGGATATATCGGATTACAGGAACTTGAGCTTCTTCATAGAAGACGGGCTAGAGATAAAGATAGGCCATTCAAACTTTGAAATGAGACTGGAACAGTTAAGCAAGACCCTTGCGTCGATAGTCGTTGACAAGGACGAGATAAAATATATAGATCTGCGCTTCGATGACGTGGTACTGGGGACCAGATAGATGAAAAATAATACTGTACTAGGGCTGGATATAGGCACCACAAAGGTATGCGCCGCCATACTTGGCTTTGGCCCCGAAGGCAAGCCGCATCTCTTGGGCACGGGCATATCCGATTCAAAAGGGATAAACAAGGGATTTGTCTCGAACCTCGACAAGCTTATAGACGCCATAAGTAAAGCCGGCCAGTCCGCTGAGGATCAGGCCGGGATAAAGGCCGCCCGCGCCGTGGCAAATATAAGCGGGCCGTCGCTGGTCGGCAAGCCCCAGGATGGCCTAATGCTGCTCTCTAGAAGAGGTAGGGAGATAACGAAGAGAGATGTCAAGAAGGTCATAGATGCTACGAAACACGTCTCATTCACCATGGAGAAGGATCTTCTATACGCCGTCCCTCATGAGTTCACCATCGACGAGGCGCAGACCGTGGAGGACCCGATAGGCCTCTTCGGCACAAAGCTCAAAGTAAAGCTCTATGTGATCACCGCCCTGACCACCCATATCCAGAATATATCCAAGGCGGTCACTTATTCCGGCTACGACCTCTCCGATATAGTCCCCGCGACCGTGGCGGCCGCCTCCGGCCTCTTGAATGACGAGGAGAAGATCAACGGGGCGGCGATAGTCGATATAGGAGGAGGGGTGACCGAGCTGGCTGTCTTCAAAGAAGAGGCGTTCAGGTTCTTCGACTCCGTAAGTGTGGGGGGCATGGACCTGACATCATGTCTCTCTTCTCACTATAGAGTGCCCTTCGCCAGCGCGGAGATGATAAAGAGGCATTACGGCGGCATATCGGAAGGGGATCTCAAGAAGGACGAGAAGAATATATTCGACATAGATGACCGGCAGATAGTCATAAAGAGCGCCGAATTGAACGGTCTTTTAAAGGAGAGGTTTGGCGAGATCTTCCATATACTTCAAGACAGGTTTAAGGCATCCGGGTATTCGGATAAGAATATCCCCAGCATCGTTGTCACGGGCGGTTCCTCTCTGCTCCACGGGGCGCTCGAGTCTTTCGAGGAGCGATTTAAGATGCGCGTCAGGATGGGTAGCGTCACCGGTGTTACGGGGGACCCGTCCATGCTGAACAACCCTGTCTATTCGGCGGCCTTGAGTATCGCCAAGTATGGCCTCGAGAAGCAGAAGAGGCCCAAAGTCCACGGCCTCAAAGAGAAGTTCTTCATAATCGACACTTTTTACAAATTCCGCGAGTTCCTCGAAGATTACTTCTAGGCCCCTCTTAAGCACCACCAAGAGGCCTATCTACTATTAAGCGCTGCCGGGGGCCCACCTCCGCTTGTCGCTCGAAAAAGGAACGGCCTTTTTCCCCTGTAGAAATCCGAAGGATTTCCACAGGACTAGTCCTGCTCAATCTTTCAGATTGAGCAGGGTCGCTGTAACTAAAATCGCGCATTATCCTAAAAAGGATATGATCTTGGAGGCGCGATAAGGTATGCGCGATTTTAGATAGTCGCTCCGGTGGACCCCCCGACATCGCTTATATGCTGCTATATCCAGGGCGATCAGAATAAGGCGGCATCAAAAAATTTTACCCACTACGTAGCTAGTACCAGGTGGCTTTAGGACTTGCGGTGAGAAAATGGCGGAACTGACCGAGCGAGTGTGCGCTTAGCAAAGATGCTTTAAACTATAACAAATCTTGATATAAATTGATATCTCTTTGCTAAGCGCATGCGAGCGAGGGAATTCCGCCAAATTTTCGAGCCGCCAAGTCCAAAGCCACGGGTAAAATTTTAGCCGCCGTTTCTGATCGGCCTGGATAGTGTTGTGGAGTGGAGGTTTCTGGTATTGTGCTGGTGAAGGTGATATATAATGTTTTACGCGGTGGATTATAAAGATCGTCATCGCGAGGAGCCTCTGTGCGCATATTGGGCGACGAAGCGATCTAGGACGAACTTGAAATAATAAGCACTTCTCCTATAATGGTTATCTGATCAAC
>JBDRDE010000209.1:0-2747 GCA_043821065.1 Candidatus Omnitrophota bacterium | reverse complement strand
GTATCATGATCTCGTGGTGCCCTATTATATTGCAGCCCCAGCCGCCGTCTGCCGTCGGTCGCTTTATTATATTCTCGCACGGCCTGTAGTGCGCTATCATATCGAAGTTGGCGGTAGTGAAGTCCTTGACTTCGTGGCCGATATTCCTGGCGACATTGACCGCTTTCAGAAAGACTTCTGGCAGTATGATCGCCGATCCGAAATTGATGGCCACCCCTCCGTCGTTTAGATTGATGATGCTATATACGAGGTTCCTGAAGTCCACCAGCGAGCCTTCGCCGACGGCCGCCCCGTTGCATGAAGGGTGTTGGTGTATTATGTCCGTACCCATTGCCACATGGACCGTAATGGGTACCTTATATTTAATACCTGCGGCCAGTATGCTTATCCGCGAAAGCGGGAGGTTCGCCTTTCTGATCCTCTCGCCGACAACCCTTCCGATACCTACGCCTTTTCTGACCCCTTTGTCTATAGCGATATTTATAAAGTCGGCCGTCTCCCTGGCCATACCGAAAGAGCCGTTTTTGAGGGCCAGGCCTACATCTTCGCTCGTACTGCCTACCATGGCAAGCTCCGTATCGTGTATTATGCCGGCGCCGTTGAGGGCCACGGCGGTAATGACCTTCCTCTTCATAAGGTTAATTATAAGCGGCGAGAGCCCGCACTTTATTACATGGGCCCCCAGCATGAAGATAACCGCCTTCTTCTTCTTGCGGGCGGTTACTATTTCCGAGGTCAGCCTTCTTATCTGCTTTGCGGCCAGTATATTAGGCATGCTTTGATAAAATTTTCTGAAAGATATGCCCTTCTTGCCGGGAGAAGCGAAGTCTGCCTTATGGACCTTTGAATGCCTGGCTTTTAACGAATACGTCTTCACTCGTTTAAAGTCTACCCTCTTCACTCGAAACCCTCCTCGTGTCGATATATTATATCATCCTAATAGCTTTTATCAATTAAAATCAATGAGCGCTGGATTTATGGCACATAAATCCATGCGCGAATTGATCCCTGCGTATGCAGGGATCTCAAAATAAAGAGATTCCGGCGCTCGTACCGTTAGACCTAAATGGTCTAACGGCACTCGCCTGGTACAAAAACTCTAGCTCGGCCGGAATGACATGCTTCTGTTTTTTTCGTAGCAAGCCCCTGCCGTCGCTTTCATATGGTGCAATGTGAATTTTAACTCCGCCGCGCGACGTCGTACTCGTCTTCGATCTCCCCGAATATTTCCTCGACTATATCTTCTATGGTCGCTATGCCTATGGCCTTTCCTTCTTTATTGGTCACGATAGCGACGTTCTCTTCGTTCTGCTGGAAATCCTTAAGCATCTCTCCCAGCTCCTTGTGCTCGCCCACTTTGTAAGGCGGCAGTATGAGCTTGCTCAGGTCCTGCTTCTCTATGTCCTCACTCACCAGGTCACTCATCTCTATGGTACCGATTATATTTTCTTCGCTGCCGCTGTATATGGGTATGCGCGAATACCCGATCTGCGATACCAGCTCCAGGACATCTTTTGTCGTGGACTGATCGGAGGCCGATACGACCTTACTAAGCGGGACCATGACAGAATGAACATGTGTCCTGGAGAAGTCGAATATCTCGGATGTCATATCTATCTCTTCCTTGTCTAATATCCCCCTCTTAGAGGCGTCGAGCATCAACAGCCTTATCTCTTCCCGCGTGACATAAGGGCTCTTATCCGGTTTGCCTTTGGCGAACATCCTCGTGATCGCGCCCGATATCTTGGTGGCGGAGAAGACAAAAGGAAAAAGTATATATGAAGCCCATTTAAGCGGGTACGAGGCGAAGAGCGATGAGACATTCGGGTAGTTCTGGTATATTATCTTTGGAACAAGCTCACCGAATATGAGCACCATTGGGAAGACTACCAGCGTAGCAATAAAAGCGTCGTGGCCCGGGGTCTTTATGAACTTTGATGCGAGGTCCGTAGCTACGGAAGACCCTATGATCACGCAGAGGTTCACACCGACGAGAGTGGTGCTGAGGAACTTCTCAGGGTTATCCAGGAAAGACATGACTATCTTCGCCCTCTTGTTATTATTATCGGCGAGGTGGTTCATCCTTATGCGGTTGCATGAGATAAAACCTATCTCTGAGCCTGCGAAAAAACCCTCCAGCAGCACGCACAGTATGATCACAAATATTCCTAAGAAGATCTCCATCCCCATATCAATACACTTCCCTGTATTTAGTAGCGCTCGTTAAGCTACAACTCTGTATTAAGTTATCCTTTTATATCCCTTATCTGGCCGATTATCTCCTCCAACAAGTCCTGAAGGGTCACCAGGCCTATGAATTTACCATCTGCATCCCTGACAAGCGCCATATGTATCCTGTGAGTCCTGAATTCGCGCAGGAGATCATCCAGGTTTATATCTTGCCTCACATAGAAAGGCTCTCTCAATATCTCTCTCAGCTCAAAAGGCCCTTTCAGGCCAGCGACAAAGAGATCTTTGGCGTAAAGTATGCCTAAAACATTATCCAGGTTATTCTCGAATATAGGCATGCGCGAAAGCTCCTTGTCAGTCACTATCGAGCGTATAGTCTTTAAGGGGGTGTTAATATCGCAGGCGACTATCCTCTTTGGGGCGATAATTACGTCCTTGGCAGTCTTATCCCCGAACCTGAAGACGCTTTTTATCATCTCCTCTTCCTTGGAGTTTAACACCCCCTGGCGCCGGCCTATCTCTAACGCCGTCTTAAGCTCTTCCTCGGTAAGTTCATG
>JBDRDE010000208.1:0-10872 GCA_043821065.1 Candidatus Omnitrophota bacterium | reverse complement strand
TTATACACTAAAAAATGGGAGCGCGCAAGAAAAATTTTAACTTTTTTCTACCACGCTCCTGGTTTTAAGCGTAATCCCTATGTTTAAGGGCGGTTACATCCCCTCTAGTCAGCACGAAGAATTTATGTTCTTAATTACTGGGGTAAAAAAAGGGGGTATATTATACTCTTCTTCCATGGCCGTATCTGTATCTATAGTAGTATCGATAGCTGGCCCTATAATACTGGTGGATGGGTATAATAACGTTCGTGAGTATGGTGGCTTTTGGCTGGGCCTGCGCGCGTTTTAGCATATTATATGACTCTTCCACCATATCTTTAGGCGTCACACCAGCCTTGACCACGAGAAAGACGGCATCACAGATCGAGCCCAATACACTGGCGTCAGTAACGTTGATAACTGGCGGTGTGTCAAATATGATATAATCAAACCTGGCCTTCAATATTTCCAGTAGATCTTTTATCTTTCCGGAGCTTAGCATCTCGGATGGATTGTCCACTATCGTGCCTGTAGGTATTACGTGGAGATTGCCAAAAGCGGGCTTGGATAAAAAATACTCTATGTCGGCCTTACCGCTTAAGATATCGGCGAATCCCGGCTTTCTATCGCATCCAAGCATCTTGTGGACCGCAGGTCTCCTGAGGTCAGAATCTATAAGGATTACCTTTTTACCGATATCGAGAGAGAGCGTGTAGGCGAGATTGACGGATGTTAAGGTCTTTCCCTCTTCACTCTGTGAGCTCGTTAATAAGATGGTCTTTATCGGTTTTTCCGGTGAAAAAGAGTAGAGGTTGGTTCTCAGAACTCTGTACTGTTCGGCGATAGTGGAGTTGTTGTCGGTATACGCCAGGATGCGCCCGTCCACACCGTTTGCGGCCTTCGGCTTCTTCACCACGTACACCGGCGGGGTAAAAAAACTGGCGATCCTGCCAAAAAGATATCTCATACGACCTCTTTAAAATAAAAACCTGCCAAAAATCCTGGAAAAGATGAAAAATCCAGCGAGAAAGAGCATGATGGCTCTTCTTCGGAAAGATTTCGCCGCGTGCTCACGAAGCGTACTTATCCGGTCGATCGACCCTAAAACAGGCGCGCGCAGGAGCTCTCTCAGCTCGGACGCGGATCTTATCGAATTGTCAAGTGACTCGATAACATATGCTATCGATATCCCTATAAATACGGAGAAGACCAGCCCTATAAGGAGCCTCTGCTGTCTCTGGAATGGTAAAGGATCGGTAGGCACTCTCGGCCTCTCTATGACGACTATATTTACGCCCGCTTCGGCCTCTTCCATGCGGCTCTTGAGCTCTTTCTCCTCTGTCTGTTTTCTTATATTATCATAATAACCATTGTTTATTTCGAGCTCTTTTCTTAGTTCATTAATCCTGGCAGCCTGTGCCGATATCTCTCTCATCTCAGGCGTTTCTGCTATGTCGGCGGCCTGTGTTTGCTCCCTGTACTGCTCGTTTAGCATGTCTATCTTGTCTTTGAGCGTATCGATCTCAAGCTCGGTCTGTCTTATCTGGACTTTAACCTCTGCGGCCGCTTCTTTTCCGGCCATACCGGCCATATCCGATAACCTTATAAGGCTTTCACCTTCAAGCTCCTGTGCCCGGTTTTCAATAAGGTCCTTGAGCGCCTCTATCACTTTTTTCAATTTC
This sequence comes from Candidatus Omnitrophota bacterium, assembly GCA_043821065.1. Classification (GTDB taxonomy): domain Bacteria; phylum Omnitrophota; class Gorgyraeia; order JABMRJ01; family JABMRJ01; genus JAZFTF01. Next base: position 9,211 of record JBDRDE010000208.1, on the reverse strand, counting down.
GCTATCTCTGGATGCGCGGCCAAGTAGCCTTGCGCGCGCAGATTGGTTATGCCAAGCTGCTTTTCGGCGATCATCTTGGAGTACTCCTCTACATATGTATCTCCTCTGTGATCCTGCTCGGTTTTAATAGTGGCCGGAAACTCTCCGCTGGCCAGCATTTCCTCAAGATTCTCTTTCTTCTTTTCCGCTTCTAAAAGCTGCATATTGAGCTCGAAGGTCTTCTCTTCATACTGAGCCATTTTTAACATGGCCCCTTGCTCTAAGAGACTTGTATTTACTCCGTCTGTGATCTCGCTTATAAGAAGCCTCTCTTTTTTGCCCACGCTATTCGCCTTCTCTTTTAATACTGTTATGATAGCGGCTATTTTTGACTCTATGTCATTTATGATCTTTTTGTAATACCTCCCTTGTTCTCTTAAAAAGCCGAGGCCTGTCTCTATCTTCTTTCTCACAGCCGTTTTATTCTCTTCTTCAAGCGCGCTTATGGTGGCCTCTACGACTTTACGGCATATGTTTGGGTCGGTATCTCTGTAAGAGATCTCTAAAATATCGGAGCGCTTATTGTAGTTCATCTTTATTCCATTTTGGCCTCTGAGTCTTTTATGCAGTCTATCATATCTCTCAGGGTCACCGCTCTCTGTTACATCAGGCCAGACCTTCGTCATGATCTTCTCTACATTCCCCGAAACAAGAGTCCTCTGCATTATGGCGTTGGCCTTGATCTCATTTGCGCTGAGATCCCTTTTAGAATAAGTCTCTTCCTCGCTCGCTCCCTCAAAAGATATAAGCCCCTCCGCTTCATAAAGGAGGTCCATATAATCGACCTGTGCCGATACGGTGCTCATAATAATGACTACCGAAGATACGAGTATCCACGGGTGTCTGAGCACGAACCCGATCATCTCATAGACGTCTATCGCTTTTTCTTTCTCCATATTCGCCTATCTTCTGTATGCTATTTTTTATCTAAAATTTCGAAAAGCAAAAAATTGGCGCTAAAAAGCAAAATGGTGCTTGCCATGGCTAAAAAAGTGGGTGGTCTCACACCAAGGAAAGACCCGCCGGCAACCTTGGCAACTATTGAAAGCATAAACATCAGACCGGCTAGTATGATCGCTTTGTTGGCAAATTTTCTCATGGTAAACCTCCTTATTATGTTATTCTTTTGAAAGTTTTATAGTCTCTTTAAGCCTTTCTTTGTCTTCTCCGCTCATGTTTACGAATTCAACGCCGGTATCGAAAATGTCGGGGCCTTCCGAAACTTTTTCCACTCTGGCGATCCTGCCTTTGACGTCGATAGGTTTAGGAAAAAGCGAAAGGTATATGTTTAGGCTTACCTGACTATCAAGGAAAAGCTCTTTCTCAATCCTGAACCGGGCGCCTGTCTCGCTTAAATCCAGAGTTCTTACAAATTGTGTAAAATCGGCGGAGACAAGTTTGACAGTTACCTGCTCTATGATCCTTGTCGCGATTCTTCTATTTTCATTGAACTTATGCGCGCCGTCTCTTACGTCATATAGGAGCTTCTTCAGGTCTTCGCATCTTTTGAGCGTCTCTGTAGTCGAGAATAGCAGTCTTTTATAAGCCCTGACCGTTATCCATAACAACAAAGCCGCCAAAAAGATCAAACCCAATGCATTTATATAAGATCCGCTTTCCATGATATCACTCCAATATAATAACGCTATCCCCTTCTTTTATGTCTTTTATGCTATAACCGTATTCCATCTCGTATATAAAAGCCGCCGCCACTCTGTATCGGGAGCTTATGATCTCCGCCGCGGCTATCTTTCTATCTCCTTTTGCTATCGCGCACTGCGCGCCGCGCTCCGCTCCGTCTTTACGCCCAAGGTCGAAAACGATGAGGCTGTACTTTTCATCTACCGATATTATATTGCCCGTCTTCTCTAATATCTCAACAACGCTTTCCTGTCGCACGCCCCGCTGTCCGGCGCTTTGCTCAAGCTCTTCCTCTTCTTCTTTTTTGTCGGTCACCACTATCGGCTCGAGCTCGATATCTCCGCCTTTTTCGATAATATCTATATTAGATATCACCTTGGCCAGAAAGGTCCTCAGTTTTTGATTTTCCTCATTGGCTATCGCCTCCTTTATGCGGCTTGATAATGGCATGCTCTCTAAGTATTCTATCCTTTGGGTCAAGGACACATTCTCTTCCTTAAGCTCCAGGACCTGATGCTCGTACTCATCCCGCATCCCTTTTACCCTGTCCTCGAAAGTCTTTAGCTCAGACTCTACAGCGTTCCGCTTTTCTTGAAGAAGGGCTATCGCTTCTTCCTTCTGCGTGATCTTTGTGCCCAAATTTTCTTTATCGTCCTTCAGATCAAGATTCTCCTTTATCAGCTTTGCCTTTCTTTCATTAAACTCCAGCTCCATATTCTTTTGCTGGTTAAAGATAGCTATAACTAAAAAGATGAGAAAGACTGAGACTGAAACCAATATCGCTATTAGAAATCTGCTCTTATCGCGCATAACCTCTCGTCACTTTTGATTGCCTTGCAAGCTCTTAAGTGCCTCTTCGGCCGTGGCGCTCGCCCTGGATTCCGCTTCGGTCAATAAGGTCTTTATTTGGCTCACCTCTAGATACCTTGTCCACCGGTTCCCCATATTATAGTCTTGGGGCCTGATCTTCTGGATGCCGGCTATGTGCAGATCCCACTCTCTGATATGGAATATAACGAAAAGATGGGGCTGGCTGAATATTCTTGATGTGAGATCCTCCGCGCCTTCGCCTTTAAGCATGATCTCGCCTTCTGATACTTTTATCTCTTCCAGCTCTAAGGGGATATGTCCGTCTTTTAACATCTCGAGGCAGGTCTTTGAGAGTATGTTCACCTTTTCTACAGGGAAAGGCCTGCGATTGAGCGTAAGCTCTTCAAATACAGCATACGGCAACTTACTCTCGTCTTCTATTTCGAAACGCATTCTGCCTTTAACTCTTAGATTGCTCGCGTCATTGATGTAGGCTATGCCCCTGCCTATACTGATATATCCGTTGATATCGATGCTGCCGCCTTGATTAAATTTAAACTCCAGGCCTTTTACGTCAAAGAGATACTCTCCCCCGACCAGCCATGGGAATTCTTTCATGGTATAAATATTCATGGATGTGTTTACCATTTCTTCAGTGTATCTCACCTGGAATTTATCTTTTTTGATATCCAGCTTGCCGAATGTCCGTATGGAGCGATGGTAATCGAGCTTTGAATCCTTGACCGTTTCGAGCATCTTAAACCCGGAATATAAGACCATTCTTGTCAAAAAGTCGTAAAAGGCGTCATTTACATCCTCTTCATATGAAGACTCGGCGAAACTGCTCCATGGAAACTTCTCCTCGTAATATTCGTAGAGTTTTTCGCGCTCGTCGTGTTGCAGTATGTCGTTTATCGTCACATCCGCCCCGAAAACATTCCCGGTAACCTTGGCTATGCTCCTAACTATCCTTTCACCGCCGTAACCTTCCACGGATATCGCGCCTTCTTCCATAGAGACCTTGGTTATTTGCACAGGGAAATATTTATCTATTATGATAAATATGCCGCTCAAGGCCATATTTATAAATATGGGCGGGATCGGTATATTCTCGAGAACGGCCTTTGTTATTACCAGCCTTATCGAATCGTCCTCCGTCTTCTTTAGATAGCCCTCCGATTCACCCTCCACCTCGAACTTGCCCATGGTGATGATGCCTGTGGCGCGCGCCTTGTCCTTGGTAAACGTAAAATCGGTCTCTTTCAGATCGAATTTTATATTGCCTATCTCGTCCGGGAATTCGCTTATCGCCCAATCGCGTATTCCTTTATCGAATTTCTCCTCTTTCATCGTGAACTTGAATTTTGCTATCTCGCCCGCAAACCCGGATATGGCCATGAGTCCTGATTCCCTCCACGCTATGATGCGCATAGTGCGGGGGACTATAAAAGTCAAGAAGAGGCCTGCTGAAGTGTCCATAGAAGTAAATTCTCCATATGGACTGCTTGGGTATTCTTTTTTCAACTTACTAAACACCTCTTCCGCCTTGTCCTGATCGTTTAAGTCGTACATATATGACGCCCCGGCCTGAAAAAGGAAGAAGCTTGAGATCTTCTCGTCTTTATACTCTTCAGCGAGATCGGTATAGATCTCTATCGCCTCTTCGTATTTACCCTCCTGCTGGTAGATATTGGCTACCTGGTGCCTGGCGTCGACCGCTATACCCTCCGGCGCGTTCTCCTGGGCGAGCTTAAGAAATTCGTCCGCGCTCTCTTCCAGGTTATAATTGGTCTTTTCCAGCCATGCTGAGTTAAATCGAGATTTATAGGCCATTTCACTGTCAGGTTGAAGTTCGTGTGATCTTCTGTAGAATTTTCTAGCCTCAATCGAGTTGTAGAGTTTTGTATACAACATGCCGATATTATAATAGATCTCCTGCCTGGTCTCTTTTTCGCTTTCCGGCAGTTCTGACGCCTTGATAAGAAGATCCCCGATACTAGTACGGTATATATTCGTTCGGGATATTTTATACAACTGCATGCGGGATATGTCCGCCTCACGGGCAAGAGGATGATTCTTGATTATATCTCTGTATAAGGACTGGGCTTTATTTTCCTGGCCGAGTTTTTGGTATGTATAGGCGGTTCTCAGCTTGACAAGGGCTATCTTTTCATATTTAGGACATCTTTGAATAAAATCCCCATAGTACTCCGCGGCTTCCTGCAATTTTGACTGAAGCTCAAACTCTTTTGCCTTATTATACAGCTCTATGTCTTCTTTTGCCAGTTCTTGAGTTTCTATGGGTTCTCCCTGGTCTGAGGGCTTTATCAGGTTTGACAGAGCGTATATACCCATCTGGATATATCCGTTTATTTTATCGAGAAATGTAAGGATCGGGCCGCGCTCTTCTTCTGTGTTTTTAATTGCGATGTCCAGGGCACGCCTCATATCTTTTATCTGCTTATATCCTTTCGCGCTTGTTAAAACCCTTTGCGTATATTCCAAGTTGCCCATAGCGATAGAATTTATCTCGTGGGGCTCTATCTCTTCCATCACCGCGTCCGATACGAGAACATCGAGGCCGTCCAGATCATCAATGCTATAAGCCTGAGCCGCTTCATCCAATGAAAATTTCATGCTCTCTAATGTCCTGTCAATCAAGAAGACATTGTAGACGGAAAAAAATATCACCAGAAGTATAAAAGAGCTTAAAAGCCTATAATATCTTTTAAGGAATCCTATGAAGTCTATCTTTATCATAACACCACGGTTTTATCAATTATATATTAATATCCTGACATTTGCAAGTATATGCTTATACAAGTCTATAGATCAGGTGTGTTGATGGGGCGTGTAGGTAAGTATCGTTTATTTGTCGGCGTATCCTTGCGGGTGGCGCTGTCGCCATTTCCATGCAGATTCTATAATTGATTCCAGCGATTCATATTTTGGCCTCCACCCAAGCTCGCTCTTCGCGAGTTCTGATGCGGCTACCAATTCCGAAGGGTCTCCTTTTCGCCTTGGGACGGTCTCGTAATCGACTCTTTTGCCTGAGACCTTTTCGACTGTGCGCACCACTTCGAGATTGGTATATCCGATGCTGTTGCCCAAATTGTATCTTGCGCAGCACCTAGCCTCAAGATTGTCAAGCGCTAATATGTGCGCCTGGGCCAAATCGAGTATGTGAACATAATCGCGGACGCATGTGCCGTCCTTTGTGGGATAATCCGATCCGAATATTTTCATCCTTGCGCCGTGCTGCGCGGCCCTGATAACAACTGGTATCAGGTGTGTTTCTGGATCGTGATCTTCGCCGTGAAGCTCAGAAGCTCCGGCCGCATTGAAGTACCGAAAGGCGTTGAACTTTAGGCCATAAGCCCTATTATACCAATCTAGGATCTTTTCGAACATAAGCTTAGATTCACCGTATGCGTTTATGGGATTTTTAGGATGCTTCTCATCGATCGGGGAATATTTTGGCTCTCCAAAGACAGCCGCTGTAGAGGAAAAAATGAGCTTCTTACAGTTAAATTTCAACATGGTATCTAAGAGGTTTATGCCGCATACCACGTTATTTCTGAAGTAGCGCCCAGGATCAGACATGGAAAATTCGACCAGTGTTTCAGCGGCAAAATGTATTACAGCTTCGGGAGAATGCTTTTTAAAGATACTTTCGAGCAGATCTTTATTGCCAAAATCACCCTGGTAGAAAACGGCTTCTGGCAAAAGGGCTTCTTTGTGACCTTGAGCGAGATCGTCTATTACGATAGTTTCATGCTTTTGGCGTATTAACTCCTCTGCGCAGACTGACCCTATGTATCCCGCGCCGCCCGTCACCAGTATGCGCATATTTATTGGCCTCTCTTTTTCCTTATAACACCTAGGCTCCGCATCTTCTTATTCGAATAATCCAATATATCTTTTATGTCTTTCTGTCTTCGTAGATAGCTCATATAATCCTCGACGCTCTTCTCTATATTCACTTTCGGGGTCCATCCGAGGCTTTTGAGTTTAGAAATATCGGAGAATATGTGCCTTGTATCTCCAAACCTGTATTCGCCTGTAACTTTTGCACGCAATGGCGCTCCGGTAACCTTTGTGACTATATCCGCGAATTCTGACACTGTGTACGGCTTGCCTCCTCCCACATTGTAAACCTGGTAATTCGCGCGGTCGTCTTCTAGCGCCAGCATATTCGCATCGACTACATCATCTATGTTCACATAATCCCTGATAGACTTGCCGTCTTCGTATATAACCGCTTCTTTCTTCAAAAAAGCGCTGAGGCAGAAGATCCTGCAGACTCCGGAATACGCGTTATACAAAGACTGCTTCGGGCCCTGGACAATAGAGTACCTCAAGGCGGTCGATGGTATATCGTATCTTCTGCCAAAATTGATAGCGATCATCTCCTGGGTATGTTTGGAAATAGCGTACTGGTTCTGCGGATTTATAACCGATTCATCCGATAACATGTGTTGAGCGCTCTTGCCACAACGCGGGCAATCGATCTCCCACTCCCCTCTTTCAAGCTGTTCTTGCGATCTTATATCAGGGTAGAAGGCGCCGTCATCTTTACATCGGTATCTTCCTTCGCCCATAACACTCTGGGATGAGGCAACTACGATCTTCTTAACCGGCAATTTATTCTCTACGATGATCTCATATATAAGAGCTGTGCCTACGCTGTTTACATGGAAAAACTTAGAGAAGTCCGGAAGATAGTCCTGATAGGCAGCGAAATGCATTACCGCGCCGACCCCGTTTAGAGCGTTCTTAAGGGTCTCTTTATCCCTGATATCGCCCAAGATAAGCTCCGCCCCGCTAGGTATATATTCCGGTTTTCCTTCCGAGTGAACGGGCTCGGTAAGGTTATCTAAGATCCTGACGCCGTACCCCTCTTTGATCAACCTATCCGCAGTGTGAGACCCTATAAATCCCGCTCCTCCTGTAACCAATACCTTCATCTTATCAGCCATCTTATTTGCCTTTTGACAGGTGCGCGATGTATGAACAGATAATGTGTCCAATAAAAACATGAACATCTTCGATGATCTGCATGCTGTCTGACTTCACCTGGATTGTGTTTTGTGTCAATGTGGCCAGCCTTCCGCCGGTCAACCCTGTCAATCCAATAGTGACGCCGCCATTGGCATTGACATATTCGACCGCGTTCAGGACGTTCTTCGAGTTTCCGCTCCCGCTGATCGCTATCAGCACATCTCCATTTTGATATAAATTTTTTAAGGGCTCTACAAAACAATGTTCATAGCCATTATCGTTTGCCCAGGCTGTTAGGAGCGGTATGTTGTCTGAAAGACAAATGGCTCTGAATCGTTTTTGGCCTGGCACTATAGTAAGCTTTGCGATATCATTGGTTGTGTGAGACGCGCAAGCGGCGCTTCCGCCGTTTCCACAGAAGAATATGGTTCTGTCTTTATCTTTTTCGGAAATAAGGAGCTTTGCTATACGCTTGATCTCCTCCAGCTCCAGCGCGCTGATAGCCTCTTTTAACCTCTCAGTATATTCTTTTATGAAATCCATGGCATTCTCCTATTTTTCCCACTTCCATGGGTGGTCTTTTATATTAAATATTGCCGCGCTTCCCTGTTTTTCGAACCTGAATGGCATCTCTCTGTAGTTGTTCAGCGCTCCCCTCACAGAATCGCGTTTGTCTAGTGGTGTGTAAAGCATGAGAAAACCGCCGCCTCCTGCTCCGCAGATCTTCCCGCCAAGCGCTCCGGCATCGAGCGCCAGAGCATACATCTTTTCTATTTCAGGGTTCGATATGGGTCCCGCGAGTTGCTTCTTCATCTCCCACCCTTCGTTGAGTATCCTGCCGGCGTCGTCAAACCTTTTTGAGATAAGCGCCTGCTTGATCTCTTGGGCCTGGCATTTCATCTTTCGCAAGATATCTGTTTTGTTCTTGCTGAGAATGTTGTCTTCCTGCTCTTTTAAAATAGCGCCGCTTTTACGCGGGATGTTCGTGTAAAATAGCATAAGCCGCGCGTCAAAATCCTCAAGTGTGCGTTCGGTAAGCCCGACATTCTCTACCGCAACAGATTCGTCTTTGTTGAAATTAATGACGTTGACGCCGCCGCATGCAGCGGCGTATTGATCCTGCTTTCCTATGTGTTTGCCGCATCGCTCTATCTCGATTATACACGCCTTTTCAGCCAGTGCCTCAGCGGGAATTTGTTTTCCGCTGAACTGGAAGAGGGCGTTTAAGAGCCCCACTGTAAACGCTGAGGAAGAACCTAAGCCCGAACCTTGCTCTGAGGGGATGTCGGCCAAACATGTGATCTCTACCCCTTTTTCGACCTTGCTCATGCTGAGCGCTTCTCTTACGAGCTCGTGGTTCAGCTGGGCAGGAGATTTTACAATCTCTTTTTTAGAATAGTTTACATAAATATCGTCGTCGTATCTTTCCATCAGGACGATATAGATAAATTTATCTATCGCGGCACTTATAACCACGCCATCTTCGTCTTTATAGAAACCCCTAAAGTCCGTCCCGCCTCCGGCGAAACTTATTCTTAAAGGTGTCCTTGTAATCAGCATGCCTATTCCCCCTTCTGCGCTCTATTATACTTTTCTACCGTGCCAATATCAATATGATATTCTTTTATCACATAAAGCGATATATTGCCTATCATCTTTGGAAAGACGTCCTTGCCGAGATCAAAGAATTTTCTTTTGGGAAAGAAATCAAAAATTTCTT